>JAOUGY010000170.1 GCA_029865445.1 Acidimicrobiia bacterium
TCGCGACCGAAGAGGAAGTAGATGATGAGACCCAGGAGGGTCGCAGGTGCCACCGCCAGGATCGGGACGATCGTGGCCAGCCGGTCTACCAGCGCCTGAATTCGCTCCTGTCGCTCGGCCTCTCTCTGCTCCTCGGCGAGGATGTCTTGGAGGCCTGCGCCTTCGATCACTGTTGCGCCCGCGGTGGACGACAGGATCGACCGCGGGAACACGACTCGCATCTCGGTGAACTGTCCGGCGGGGACGAGTGATGCTTCGAGCCGCGGCGAGACACCGTCCGGGCCAAGGTCCACGGTGCCTCGCACCGACGCCGGGTGGCCCCAGACCCGGACGTCCTGTTCGGCGGCCTGGCCGGGAAGCGCCATCGAGGCGGTCAGCGAGACGAGGTCGACCTCCCATTCCTCGCCCCAGACCTTCCAGTTGACGTCCACCACGTCGTCGTACGCCTTGGCTACGCCGGTGACCGTGTACCGGATCGTGAAGGTACGGGTTTCGTTGAACGCCGAGTAATGCCAAACGATTCGAACCCGATCACCGATGTCGCGGGCCCCGAAGGTGCCCGGAGGCGACGAGCACCCCAGCTCGACGCACCCTCCGCTCTGGTACCGCTGCTCTCCTTCGGACACCGTGACGCCGGTCAACGACTCACCCGCACGAAGGGGGATGTCGCGGAAGGCCCCCGAGAAGTTTCCGTCGAATGCAAAACTGATGCGTTCGGTTATCACGAGCGAGCCGTCGGGACCGATGTCGACGCGCACGTCCGCTTCCGGGAGGTCGAACGACTTCGCCTGGGCAGGAACGGCAGGTATGAATACCGCGACCAGGAGGGCCGTGACCCCCAGGATCCGCCATCGCATCAGAACTGGACTGACGGTGCTTCCTCGGCGCCGCCTGGCGCATCGAAGAACGGGCGGGTTTGAAACCCGGTCACTCCTGCCACGAGGCTCGAGGGGATGGTCTGGACCTTGTTGTTGTAGGTGAGGACGGTGTCGTTGTATATCTGCCGGGCGACGGCGACCTTGTTCTCCGTCTCGGATAGCTGGGCCTGCAGGTCCTGGAAGTTCTGGTTGGCCTTGAGGTCCGGGTAGGCCTCGGCGAGGGCAAAGATCTGACGAAGCATCCCGGTGAGAACGTTGTCGGCTTGTGCCTGCTCTGTGGGGCCGCCGGCTGCCACCGCTGCGTTGCGGGCGGCCACCACCTTTTCGAAGGTCTCTTGCTCGTGCGAGGCATAACCCTTGACGGTTTCGACCAAGTTCGGAATGAGGTCGTAGCGCCGATTGAGCTGGACGTCGACCTGGGACCAGGCGTTGTCGACCCGGTTACGAGACTGCACGAGACCGTTGTAGAGGAAGACAAACGCGAGAATGAGGACGACGACGATGACAATGAGCCAGAGCATTTCCGGAGTGTAGGCACTCCACCCCCGGACTCACTCGTCAACCCAGGGGTGAGACACGTGGAAATCCACCTCCTGAACCCAGGGTTGGCGGAGTGGGGGTCAGCCGAGGGCTTTCACCATCGCCGAGCCCATGTCGGTTGGAGTGGGTGCGACCTCGATTCCCGCGTCCCTCATGGCTGCGATCTTGGCAGCCGCCGTCCCCTTCCCACCCGAGATGATGGCGCCGGCGTGGCCCATCCTCTTGCCGGGAGGAGCGGTGGTACCGGCAATGAAGCCCGCAACCGGTTTGGTCATGTGGGCGGCGACGTACTCCGCTGCATCCTCCTCGGCCGTCCCGCCGATCTCGCCGATCATGATCACGCCTTCGGTGTCGGGATCGGCGTTGAACATCTCGAGACAGTCCACGAAGTTCGTACCGTTGACGGGGTCACCCCCGATTCCGACGGCCGTGGTCTGGCCGAGGCCCAGCTGGGTGAGCTGATAGACGGCCTCGTACGTCAACGTTCCCGATCGCGACACGACTCCGATCCGACCTGGCTGGTGGATGTAGCCGGGCATGATGCCGATCTTGATCTGTCCCGGTGTGATCACCCCCGGGCAATTGGGACCCACCAGCCGGGTCGACCGACCCGAAAGGTACCGCTTGGCGCGGACCATGTCGGCGACAGGGATCCCCTCGGTGATGCAGATCACGAGCCTGATACCCGCCTCGGCCGCCTCCATGATGGCGTCGGCCGCACCCGGCGGCGGCACGTACACAACCGAGACGTCGGCGCCGGTCTCGGCCACCGCCGTGCGCACGTCAGCAAATATCGGTACCTGGGTCCGATAGGTGTCGGCCCTGCCCGCCACTCCCGTGTGATCGGTCTCACCCTCGAAGGTGTGGACCGTCCCAGCCTTCGACGGATGGACGGCCGCCACCATCTGCGTCCCGTACGCAATGGCCTTGTCGGTATGGAACTGACCGGTCTTGCCCAGGCCCTGAACGAGAACCCGCGTGTCCTTGTCGATGAGAATGCTCATTTGGCCAGCTCCACGATCTTCTGCGCCCCGTCTTTCATGTCCTCCGCTGCGATGACGTCGAGGCCCGATTCGTTGATGATCTGTTTCCCCAGCTCGACGTTGGTGCCCTCGAGCCGTACGACCAGTGGAACCGACAAGCCGACTCGCTGGACGGCTTCGACGATCCCCGTGGCGATGATGTCGCACCGCATGATCCCGCCGAAGATGTTGACGAAGATCCCCTTCACATTCGGGTCCCGGGTGATGATGCCGAACGCCGTGGTCACCTGGTCGGCGGTGGCGCCGCCACCGACGTCGAGGAAGTTCGCCGGCTCACCACCCACGTGCTTGATGGTGTCCATGGTCGCCATGGCGAGCCCGGCGCCATTGACGAGGCAGCCGATCGTGCCGTCGAGCTTGATGTATGACAACCCCGACCGCTTGGCCTCGAGCTCCGCCGGGTCCTCTTCGGTGGTGTCGCGCATGTCCGCCACATCAGGGTGGCGATATACGGCGTTGTCGTCGAAGGCCATCTTCCCGTCGAGCGCCATCACTTCGCCGGCCGTGGTCACCACCAGCGGGTTGATCTCGACCAGGTCGGTGTCGAGTTCCACGGCGGCCGAGGAGAGAGCCTTGACGAAAGAAACGAAGTTCGATGCGGCATCGTCCTCGAGCCCCAGACCGCGCGCCAGGCGGCCGGCCTGGAAGTCGGCCAGCCCGACCGCCGGATCGATCTCTTCGCGCAGGATCTTGTCCGGAGTCTCCTCGGCGACCTTCTCGATCTCCATGCCACCTTCTGTGGACGCCATCACGATGTTCCGGCTCACCGCTCGGTCGAGCAGGATCGAGAGGTACAGCTCACGAGCGATGTCGATGCCCTGCTCGACGTAGAGAGTGTTGACCTGCTTGCCCTCTTCACCCGTTTGGATCGTGACGAGTGTCGAACCGAGCATGGTCTCGGCGAGCTCACGGACCCGGCTCTCGGTTGCCGCCAGGCCCCCGGAGATGCCATCGGTCACCACCGTCACACCCCCGACGTCAGGGTGTTCCTTGAACCGTCCTTTCCCGCGTCCACCGGCGTGGATCTGAGACTTGACGACGACCACGGCGTTGCCCGAAGCCTCGACCAGGGGAGCGACCGCGGCAACCGCCTCGTCCGGGGTCCGGGCGACCCGCCCCTCGGGCACCGGTATGCCACGCGCCTTCATCAGTTGCTTGGCCTGGTATTCGTGGATCTTCATGATCTCCTCAACGTTCGGGGATGGTCCGGGTGACCCAGGCCGTGATCTCAGAGAGGGGGGTCCCGGGCGTGAAGACGGCAGCCAGACCGGCAGACTTCAGTGCGGCCACGTCGGCATCCGGAATCACTCCTCCTCCGAAAACGACGATGTCGGACGCCTCTCGCTCGGCGAGTATGTCCACCACCCTGGGGAACAGCGCCATGTGGGCGCCGGACAGCGACGACAGCCCGATTGCGTCGACATCCTCCTGAATGGCGGCCTCCACCACCTGTTCCGGGGTCTGATGGAGCCCCGAGTAGATGATCTCGTGGCCTGCGTCGCGCAGGGCGCGTGCGATGACCTTGGCGCCCCGGTCGTGACCGTCGAGTCCGAGTTTGGCAATGAGGATGCGGCGTGGCACGGCTTGGAAGGTTACCGCGGCACGGTCGTACTCGATCCCCACCGGTCGACAGGCACGCCACACCTCCGAACGCGGACCTTGGCCCCTGGCGGCGCAAGAGCACTGCCGTAAGTTCTCACCCAGGACTCGGGGGTTGTCACTCTGGTCAGGGGAATGGCCGGATCGGCATGACGAAAGGGCAGGTCATGCAAACACGGAGGGAGTTCCTCAAGAACACCGCGCTCGGATCGGCGGCGGTCCTGGTCGCTCCCGGGATCATGATGAAGATGGGCTCGGGAGGAGTCCCCTTCCTGTTTCAGATACCCGGTGGTTCGCTCGACCCCCACGCCGTGACCAAGTACGCCATGCCGCTCGTGAAACCACCGGTCATGCCTCTGAGCAAGGGCTCCAACCGCAACCGCGACAAATATCGAATCGGCGTTCGCCAGTTCGATCAACAGATCCTTCCCTCGCCTCTCCCGAAGACGACCGTGTGGAGCTACGCCTCCCGTGACTTCCCGGGCACGCTCAACTATCCGGCGTTCACCGTCGAAGCGACGTGGAACAAGCCGGTCCAGGTGATCTGGTCGAATGACTTGGTGGACGCCGCGGGGGGTTTCCTCCCTCACCTGCTTCCGATCGACCAGACCCTGCACTGGGCCAACCCACCCGGGGGAGCCGCCACCCGGGACCGCCGCGGCACCGACCCGTCGCCCTACGTGGGACCGGTGCCGATCGTCACCCACGTCCACGGGGCCCACACGACAGAAGACAGCGACGGATACGCCGAGGCCTGGTACCTGCCGAACGCTCAGAACATCCCGGCCGGCTACGCCACCACCGGCACTTTCTACGACTACTTCAACACCAAGTACGCCCACGATTGGGCACCCGGGACTGCGTCGTTCAAATATCCCAACGACCAGCCGGCGTCGACGCTCTGGTACCACGATCACACGCTCGGAATGACCAGGGCCAATGTGTACGCCGGCCCGGCCGGGTTCTGGCTCATCCGCGGAGGACCGAACGACATGGAACTCGGATTCGTCGCCCCCGGCGTGGGCGACGACCCGTTCGGTTCGTACACCGAGATCCCGATCGTCATCCAGGACCGTTCCTTCAATGAGAACGGGTCGTTGTTCTATCCGGACAACCGAGCCTTCTTCGAAGGACTGGACAGCGGGCAGCTTCAGATACCGTTCATCCCGGATCCTGCGTGCGATGGCCTGCGCAGCGACGTGTCACCGATCTGGAACCCGGAGTTCTTCGGAAATGTGATGGTGGTCAACGGATCGGCCTGGCCTTACCTGGAGGTCGAGCAGCGCCGCTATCGGTTCCGGCTCCTCAACGGCTGCAACTCGAGGTTCCTGTATCTCTGTTTCGACAACGGCCAGCCGATTCACCAGATCGGTGGAGACCAGGGGTTCCTCCCGGTTCCGGTAGAACAGACCGAACTCCTCCTGGCGCCTGCCGAGCGGGCCGACGTCATCGTCGACTTCACTTCGGTGCCGACCGGGACGGAACTCATCCTCACCAACCTGGGCCCCGACGAGCCCTTTGGCGGGGGCATCCCGGGGGTGGACTTCGAGCCCGCGGACCCCGGAACCACCGGTCAGGTGATGCAGTTCCGTGTCATCGAGCGCTCCGGCGCGGACAACTCGGTGCTGCCGGTGACGTTGCCGGCGGCCCCCATGCCAGGGCCGGCGTCGGTGACCCGCCGACTCTCGCTCAACGAGCTCGAATCCGAGTCCGTGCGTGTCAGTGAACTGGATGGATCGGTGGTCCTCGATTGCGCGGACGGCGAGGTATTCGGACCGATTGCCGCACTCCTCGGCACCATCGATGGCAACGGGGCCGCGGTTCCGCTCGAGTGGGGCCAAGCGATCACGGAGAATCCTGCTCTGGGTTCTACCGAGGTGTGGGAGTTTCACAATTTCACTGCGGACGCCCATCCCATCCACATCCATCAGACCCACTTCGAAGTGGTCGGACGGGGCACCGACGGAACCACACCTCCGGAGCCTTCGGAAACCGGCTACAAGGACACGGTCATCGCGTATCCGGGCGAGGTGACGCGCGTGAAGGCGTTGTACGACCTCCCCGGCTTCTACGTGTGGCATTGCCACATCGTCGAACACGAGGACAACGAGATGATGAGACCATTCCATGTGGGACCGATACCGGGTGACGCACCTGCCGGCTGAGGCGGACCGGGCGAGACGGTTGGTATCTTTGGCAGTGAATTCGACCGAGGAACTCTCACATGACCGTCTCGCCCCTCCACGCCGTGCACATCGCCGGACAGAGCATCTGGTCCGACCAGATCTCCCGGGCGATGCTGGCCGCCGGAGACCTAGAGCGCCGGATGCGCAACGATGCGGTGACGGGAGTGACGTCGAATCCGAGCATCTTCGCTGCAGCCATCACCGGGAGCGACGACTACGACCCGCAGCTGCGGTCCCTGGTGGAACGCGGCGCCGAAACACGAGAGATCGTGGCGGCGCTCATGACCGAGGACATCGTTGCCGCCTGCGACGTGATGCGGCCGGTGTGGGAGGCGACCGACGGTCGCGATGGCCACGTGTCGGTCGAGGTCGACCCGGAGCTGGCCCACGACACCGATGGCACGGTGGCCGAGGCCCGCGAGTGGGTCAAGCGCATCGATCGCCCCAACCTGCTGGTCAAGGTTCCGGCTACGGCCGCCGGGGTACCTGCAGTCAGGGCGCTCATCGGTGAGGGCGTCTCCATCAACGTGACGCTGATCTTTTCGGTCGCCCGGTACCTCGAGGTGATGGATGCTTATCTCGGTGGACTCGAAGACCATCGATCGATCGGGGGTGACGTGGCGAAAGTGGCATCGGTCGCCTCGTTCTTCGTCTCGCGCGTCGACACCGAGGTGGACAAACGTCTGGAGGCATTGGGCAGGATGGATCTCGCCGGACTGGCGGCGGTGGCCAACGCCCGAGTTGCATACGATGAGTTTCTCCAGGTGTTCAAGGGCGATCGCTGGCAGCGTCTCGTCGCCGCCGGTGCCCGGGTACAGCGGCCGCTGTGGGCGAGCACCAGCACCAAGAATCCGGCCTATAGGGCAACGCTCTACGTCGACACCCTCGTCGCCCCCCACACGGTGAATACGATGCCCCTCCAGACGGTCGACGACTACCAGGCCGAAGGTCCGGCGATTCCGGCGATTGTCGGCCCAGAGGAGATGGCCGATGCCCGGTCGGCAATGGCGGCGCTTGGAGAAGCCGGAATCGACCTCGAAGACGTGTTCGAGACGCTCGAGCGCGAAGGAGTCGCCAAGTTCATCGAAGCGTGGCGTGCGTCGCTCGCCGACATCGAAGGCAAGCGCTCCAGCTTGTGACCGTCACGACCCCCTCCGTCAGGCCTTGACCAGCGGAGCCCAGGCGAGGAGGAGCGTCTTCTTGCCTTCGCGATCGAAGTTCACGACGGCCTGGGCCTTGTCGCCGGATCCCGAGACCTCCCTGACCGTCCCCATGCCCCATTTGTCATGCCGAACCCGGTCGCCGGGGTTGATGGCGTCCGGATCAACGGTGTGGGACGGTCCGGCGAACTGCTCGGAGGCGATCTTGCGAGTCCGCTTTGCCGAGGTCTCCAGAAGATGCGCAGGGATCTCTTTGAAGAAGCGCGAGGCCGGGTTGTAGTTGGTTGCACCCCACAACGTGCGACTCCACGCCGAGGTCAGGAAGAGTCGGTCTTGCGCCCGCGTGATCCCCACGTAGGCGAGCCGTCGCTCCTCCTCCATCTCGGCCGGCTCTCCGAGCGACCGCATGTGCGGGAACACCCCGTCCTCCATGCCGACCAGGAACACGACCGGGTATTCGAGCCCCTTGGCGGTGTGCAACGTCATCAGTGTCACCGCCCCGACCCCATCGTCGAGTTCATCGGTGTCGCTGACCAGCGCAGCCTGCTCCAAGAAGATCTCCAGCTTGCGCAGCGGAGGGATGTCCGCCCACTCGACGCCGTCGATGACAGAACCCTCGTTGGTGGCCTCGAACTCCGAAGCCACC
>JAOUGY010000493.1 GCA_029865445.1 Acidimicrobiia bacterium
ACCATTGAGCAGTAAATCGACCCACCCGTTGGTGCTACCTCAGCGACACCTACCGATACAAACACATTCTGGCCGCGAGCCACGTTCACGATCGGATTCAGATCACCGCGGGCGATATCGACTCCTTCGCGGAGATACCAGGCCTGCCGGGCCACATGATGGCGTCTATTCATGACGTCTGGAAGAGAGTCCAGCATCAGCCACCACGGATACCCTGGAACATGAGTCTCAGAGAAGGCGACCAGCTCAGCCCCTCCCTCCGAGGCTTCCTTCACAAGGTCCACGACCTTGTCGATCGTCGCCGAACGCGACATCCAGACCGGCGCTGACTGAACCGCAGCCACCCGCATCGCAAGACCTCCCATTGAATGAGATCCGGAAACCGGACCTCCTCCCCCCTACGGACGACAATACCTAGATCGGTTGAGGGACACCAGGGTCCACCTCCCGATCGGGCCGTGCCGCACGACCAGGTCCAAAGCCTGTCCGGGCCGAAGTAGAGCCACAGACCCCCTCGCCCGAGCAGTACCGGAGTTCACGCATGGGTCGACCGCCCGGTATCGACGCCGCTGGCCGCATGGGATCGGCGGGGGGCGAGCCGAGGGCGATGCCGACAGCGACGGCCGTGCCGCACTGCTACGATCTTGGCCGCCTGTCTACGGTGATGTGCCCTTCCGTCGGAACTGGGTGTCTGGCTCATCTCGCCGTTCAAGGATGCCAGCTTCCGCCAGAGGATTTAGCGCCTCGTGCAGCCCGCTGCCCACTGCGTTCTCTGTCCAGAAGACGTGTTTGAATCTCTGAAAGTCGGTCGGTAGCTCGTACAAGCCAATCGCCCGTCCGAGCGCGAACGCGGCGACGTCCCAGTCCTCCCAGTTAGCAAGCGCGACGTTGAGGGCGGCCTGACGCGAGGGGCATCCTCCAGCGCTGCACTCCATGTCCACGTCAATGTCGCCATGTTCGAACTCGTAATGGAAGCACACATAGTGCATCCACTCGAAGATCTCGAAGTCTGCGCTCGCGGCTGCTCGCCCAACTGTCGGCACCATCGGATCTCCGGCTCCGGCAAGGTCATGGCCTCAGGATGCCATCAACCGGCCCGGGCACGAAGGAACCGGCCGTTATCCGCTGGGTGGGGCGCCCGGTATCGACGGGGCAGACGGGACGCTGAGGCCACCGCTCTGGCCACCGTTGACTCCCATCCAGGATCTCATCCAGGAATCTGGGTGAACCGGCGGCCACCGTACGGCATCAGGCGAACACCGGGTACCGCTGTCCGCCCAGCTCAGCAGCATCAGGCGCACAGGTGCGACCGGTCTTTCCATTCCTGTTAATCAGTGGGTCGTGAGTTCGAGCCTCACCCCCGGAGCCACGTAATCGCAGGTCAGGGGCTCAATCGCCAAACCTGGACCCTCACCTGGCTCAGCCCGTGAGAACATTATTATTGAGAACATCCGGAGGTTCTCAGGTTCTCAAAGGGTTGAGCGGTGCCCAAAGCGTCAGACGTCTACCGAGCCGGCAACGGCACCTGGTACTTCAAGCTGCGCGTCGGTCGGGATCCGCTCACCGGCGCGTGGAAGCAGGTGACACGTCGCGGGTTCCGCACCGCAGCCGACGCGTCGGAGGCTCGACGTCACCTCGCCGATAGCTGGGCCGAGGCGCCGCCACAGGCCTTCGGTGGCGTCACCGTGAGCGAACTCGTCCAGCGCTACCACGAGGAGGAGCGGGCTATGAACCGGCTCTCGGAGCGGACGCTGTTCGACCAGAGCGGGTACCGACGTAACTACATCGATGCGACGATCGGCGCGCTCGATGCGGCTGACGTGACAGCCGTTCAGATCCGGGCGTGGTTGGTGAAGTTGGCGACCGATGGGGGCGCACAGGGGAAGCCTCTGAGCCCGAACACGATTCGCCTAGCTCGCTCGATACTGCTCAAGGCGTTCGCCCACGGGGTCGCCACCAGTGTGGTTCCGACCAATCCGGTGGAGCAGGTGAAGCCGCCGCGGCTTCGTAAGTCGATCCCCGCTCACTGGGCCCCGGAGGATGCGCGTCGATTCTTGGCGTCGTTCGAGGGCGACCGGCTGTACCCGCTCTGGGCGTTCGTGCTGAGCTCAGGGGTACGGGTAAGCAGCTCGTCTGGCTGCGCTGGCCGAGCGTCGACCTGGATCACGGCCTCGCCCGCCTAAACGAGTTCCCCACCACGATCGGCTACAGGCTCGTGCCGTCGGCGGGGAAGAACAACTCTGCGGTTCGCACCATCGATCTCGACCGGAGGCTGATCGGGATCCTGCGTCAGCAGTCGGAGCAGCAGCGACTGGAGCGAGAACAGCCGGGCTATGAGGTGACCGACTTCGTGTTCACCAAGCCGGCGGGGGGCAACTATCACCCCCAGGCAATTTCAAAACGTCTCGTCCGCGAGTCCGGCGCACTTGGGC
>JAOUGY010000003.1 GCA_029865445.1 Acidimicrobiia bacterium
AAGGTGCTTCCACATCGGGCAGACCTGCCCTGGACTGCCCACGTTCGCGAGGTGCTGACAGGCGGGAAAGAGCTTCTCGGTCTGGCCGACGACGGTTGGTTCTCGGTGGTGATGTCGACCCGACAACCCGCTGCCGGCGAGAACGTCGCCCACCTGGTTTCGCTGGAGGGCTGGCACGACATCCTGCCCAAGGGGAACGCGCAGAACGCCAGCAGCAGGTCGATCGAGGCGAATCGGACGTACCGGATGATCTCGCTCGCCAGTTGGACGTTCACGTCCCTGGCCAACAGGGGCTCGTTCGGTGAGCTGATGACTGCGATCGTCGACAAGCACAACGACGAGGACGGTGTCGACGACCCTCAGCGGGCACTGCTCAAGTCTGATCGTGAAATCGACACATCGACCGATGCCGGCGTAGCGTTCGACGACGCCGTACAGCACGGCTTCGTACCGCTCCGTTACGACATGCGCCACGGAGAGCAGAGCGTGGCGTGGTACCGAGGTCCGCTCACGCCGGAGCCGGTGCCCAGAACAGTGGATCGGGCGCCGCTCCCGACCGCCGAGGCCGGGCTGATCTACCACGAGAACATGGCGATGTTCGACACGTCCTATGCAGTTGCATGGCAGCTCGGACGGTTGCTCGCACTGTCGGACCCCGAGTTCTCCAACGCGCTGATGGAGTGGCGTCAGACCGGTCAACGCCGCGTCGACCGGATCCTCGCGCAGGAGGAAGCCATCGAACGCCACGCCGAGATCCAGACCTTCAAGCGTGCCGGAGAACTGGCGGCGAAGGTCACGGAGTGGGTCCAGGAAGCCGACCGGCGGGATGCCTGGGCGGGGATCGAAGTGGCCGAGGGGGATGAGGCTGCAGCCGTGCTCGAGGAACGACGCCGATCCCTCATGGATGAGCTGAGGGCGTTCGTGTTGGAAAGTTGGGACCCGAACAGCCTGGCCACGGCCATCGGCACGTACGCCTCGGACGTGGTGCTCCGCGATCTCACCGACCCAACCGATGGGGCGTTGGTCGCGGCGCCGGATCCAAAGCGACTACTCGGTGGTGAGGCGAATGTCTGACCTGACCCCGCTCGAACAGGCAGAACAGGTTGGCGAAACGCTTGGTCTCACGGAACTCGCCGACGGTGCGGTTCCTCCCGCCGTCGAGAACTGGCTCGCCCGGTTGTCGCTTCTCTACGGGGTTCCGTTCGAGCATCTGGTGCCCGACGCCACGATGCTTCCGATCGAGTCGATCCGGTTCTTCTACATCGACGCAAATTGGATCGAGGCGATGGTCGACGGGGCGTTCAGCGTCGGCGTCCACTCCCAGCGAGATGTGCGATTCCACCGACTGCTCCGGCCGGCGGTCCGTCGAGCGACCCAGGTCGCAGCCGGCAAGCTCCGCCGAGACCTGCGGGGTGAAGCAACCACTCCGGAAGCGGCCGCCACCGACGTCCGGGTGCGAGGAGGTTTCCTGATGCGGTCGGAGATCGTCGCAGGATGGCCCGGTCTCGAAGTGGCGGGCTATGCGTCGTCCGACTCGTCCGGCACTCCGATCGAGATCCTTCGCCTCGATCGACTCGCCCCGGATCTCCTGTTGTGTATCTTCGCCGAGGTCCCGGTTCTCGTGGTCATCAACGAGCCGCCCGAAGGGCTGCACTTCGGGACGGGTGGAGTGTCCGTGGCCCCGGAGATGCGCCAGCCGGGTGGTCGAATCAACCTCTCCAGGTTGGCAAGGGCCATCGCAGGCGCCGACAACAGACAGCAATTGAGTGGGGCGGGCGAGCTTGCCGAAGAGATCGTGAACTCGCCCTTGGCCCAGCATTTCGGACCGCCGCCGGGAGGTCAGAATTGACTGCTCCCGCCAGTGTTCCGCTTCTCGTTCCGGTGAATGTCGAAGCGCTCGTCGTCAACGCCAACGACCGCCGAGCGACGAAATGGTCGGTATCGGCCCGTACCTACGCCGGCAAGGCGGAGCTGCTGCCGATCGAACCCCCGCCCTTCGCCACCGGCAACGACCGGCCCCGCGAAGGCGTCACTCTCCATTGGTTGGTGCCCGATGGGCTGACGGTGGGCCGATGGCACGACGTCGCCAACGGGACCGAATTGAGGTATCCGTTCGTGCCCGACCGCTGGCTGGTGGTCCGCACGTGTGACGTGGACCACAGCCTGTTCACGAAGTCGTGGCTCGTGGAAAGCAATCATCTCGGGACCGACGGCACCAATCCGGTCCCCGGCGAGGAGAGCGACCGTCTCGGACGCGCCGTCGTACCGAACACGCTCTCCGAGGAGTCTGAACGAACCGTCGGAGTGACCGCCGCCGGGCCGGTGATCGACGGGCGGATGCCGGATCACGATCCGAGTTACGCCGCCGTGGCGGCCAAGGTCGACAACGTGTTGTCCTTCCACGACGACCTCTCAGATCTGACCGTCGCAGAGCCGGTCGTTCTGTCGTACGTCGTCGTCGGCTGGTACGACGACCCGTCGTCCGGCGACCCCATGGTCGATCGGACCCGTCTGGGACGCGACCTCGCAGCGCTTGCCGACGGCCGGCTGAGTCTCGACGACTGGCGGACTGTCATGCGGGCCTTGGCCTGGTCGGTGGGCGACGACAACGACCTCCGCCAAGCGCAGCTCGACGCAACCGACGATCCGAGAGAGGCGCCCACCATCGTCCCGGATCACACGATCTGCCATGGGGCTGTTCACGGTGTGCGGTGGCTCGGAACCGACGGTCCGGCTCAACGGTTCACCGATGGGTCCGATAGCGCATTCGCAAAGATGGCGATCGCCAGCCGTGCCGGCGTGCCGCAACCGCCGGGCGGATCGGGCGGGCAATGGACACGCGGATTCGAGGACATCGACGACCCAGTGGACTTGGGAGAGTCGTCCGCACTTCGTCGACCCGGGGCGGCGAGTGGCCATCGCCGGCTGTTCCCGCACGTTGCCGTCGGCACCAGTGCGTCGGAGGCGACGGCGGCGCTGTTCGAGTTCCTCCTCGGCAAAGAGGAAGGCAGCAGTTCGCCGAGCGACCTCGCCACGCTGTTCCTGGCCCTCGAACACGACATGCTCGACGCCTATGAGCGACCGGGCGGGACCGCAGCGATCACGCGCCGGCTCCACCAACAGAGCTTCGTGCCGTCTCCAGGCGGCACCAGATGGGATGTGCGCCTCCGCAGGGTCGCCGGTGACCCCGACGGTGCGGCGCCAGACGGCCGCGACCTGGTCCGGCAGTTGAGCGCTCTCGACGACCCGGTCGACGTCGAGACTCCGCTTCGCGCTCTCGACGACGCCCAACGCGGTCTGGAGGTCGCCGAGCAAGAGCTGGCGGCGAGCCGGCGTGAGCTCTACTCGGTCTGGTGGAAACACACACGGAGCGGGTCGACAGCCGCTACTCAGACCGACGCAGTGCAGGACACAACAACCAAGGCTGCAGCGGTCCGCACCAGGGAAGGCGAGCGTGACGTCGCACGGGTCGCGCTCGAGACGACCCTCGCATCCCAGGCAGTCAAGGATGCGCTGGCGCAGGTGCTCGCTGGTCAAGACGGTTCGGCAGACACCGAGCTCGAACTCGTCGAGGTGGCGGCGGCGAGGTACTTCGCCCCCGCCGACCCGGTGGTGGTGATATCCGGCGGACGGGCCTCGTCGAAACACGGAGGAGACGGCCGCTTCAGCGAAGACGGCACGCTGCTCGTCCGGTTCGGTCGGGGCCGGGTCGGAGCACGCGGGCAGACGCTCAGGTACGGGCGCCCCGGCTTGGCGATCGAACCCGATGACATCATCGATTGGCTGGTCCCGTGGCTGCAGACAGTGGACCGTGCTCCGGCTGCGGTGGGTGACCTGGTCGCCGAATCGCTGTTGCTCGACCCGTACCGGGCCGCCGACGTCTTCGCGCTGTCGGGTTCCGAACTCGGGGTCGAAGGTCCCGAGTACGACTTCGAAGACGACCTGGCGGACCTGTGGGACGGTCCCGATGAGGAGCGGTACTCGGTCGCCGCAGTGACGAGAGCCGCAGGCTTCGCCGGCGTGCGGCCGTCCCCGGTGGCCTTCGAGGCCTGGTCTCAGCCGTGGCGTCCGATTCACCTCGCCTGGCGCACGACCTGGTATCCGTCGTCAACGGTCGAGTCGGGATCGTTCGCGGATTGGTCGTTCGATGGCGACGAGTACGACTGGATTGGCCTCAGCGAATTCGACCACTCGAATTCGGTGACACTTCAGGGCCGCTGCATGCTCGCCAACTCGGCGACGGTCGGTCTCGGATCGTCACTCGACGCCATCTACGAACGTGCGGAGAGCGCACCGGCCGATCCGCAACAGAAAGACGCTGATCGCATCAAACGTCAGGAAGATCTGGCGGCGTTGAAGGCGAAACTCGACCGGGTGCGGCGCCGGCTCGGCTCGGCCGATCTCATGACCCAGGCATTGTCGGGCTTCCACGCTCAGCTCGTCCAGCGCGATCCAGACCAGTTCATCGAACCCGACCCTCCCCTCGAAGACAGTGCAGACCGCAATCTCCTTGGTGACGCCGATCGGGCAGCTCCGCGTCCCTATGGCTCGACCGCCGACACGTTGTTCTTCCCGGTGCGCGCTGGACACGCCCGGGTGCGGCGCCTGTGGCTCGTCGACGGCTTCGGTCAGGTGTTTGATCTCATCCACGAGCAAGGACTCAACGAAGCCTCCTACGCGCCGCTCCGGGGCAAGGGCCTCGTCACTGCCGGGCTGAGCCAGCGTTCGGACACCCAGATGCTTCAGTTCCCGCCGCGGCTCGTGCAACCGAGCCGCCTCGAGTTCCGGTTCGGCGACGCCGAGCCGGTGGCCGGATGGTTGCTTCCCAACCACTTCGACGGCTCGTTGATGGTGTACGACGGCTCCGGCGCCTCGCTCGGCGCACTGCTTCTGTGGCGGTCGTCCGGAACCCGTCAGGTCCGGTGGGAACAGGCACCGGGAGGAGCAGGGGGTGTGACCGGAACCGACGTCATCGGCAACCAACGGCTGAAAGCCGTGGTGAAGGCTCTCGAGGCGATGAACTTTGAGGGCTTCACCGGGTTCATCCAGGCGGTCGATCGGACGCTGTGGACGACCGATCCCGCCGGACGAAGGGGCGACAGCACCACCGTCCTCGTAGGTCGCCCGATCGCTGTCGTGGGAGCCCACTTGGCAGTGGAGCTCGACGGTCCCACATTGCTCGATCAAACGTGGGACAAGATCGGTGCCCCCGCGTCCGGTCGACAGGGCGATGTGCCCGGCTTGGAGGCAGCGGTGCGGCTCGGTCTTCCGGACGCCCGAGAAGACGGGACGCTCGGCTACTTCCTCACCGGCGACGACCGGTTCCACAGCGTGCTCTCGAAGGTCGACACGGCGTCGACCGCCATCGTCGAGTCCGACCGGGAGTTTTGGCCGAGGGCGCCGATTCGCGTCTCCGGTGTGGCTGATCCGGCGCCTAAAGACATCACCTTGCTGGTCGATCCGCGGGGAACGATCACGGCGTCGACGGGACTCCAGCCCGCCAAGACGCTCCAGTTGCCGCGATCGTTCGTCGACGGCCCGCTGGCGAAGCTCGATGCCTCGTTCCGTGTGGGGCCGCTGTTGTCCGGTCGCTCGGTGCGGATGCCGCTGCCCGCCGACATCGCCGGCGGCTGGTCCTGGCTGGAGAAATCGGCCGTCACCATCACCAACAACCAGCTGACCGAGACGTGGAGCGCTCCAGCCGAAATCGAAGCGGCAGCCCTTTCAGCTCATCTCAACGCTCCACCGACGCGACTCCGGGAAGGGTGGCTTCGTCTCAGTCAGGTCGTCGATCGCCCCCAGGAAGGACCAACACCATGAACTACTCGATTCAACCGCCCGATGACGTGATCGAGGCGAGTTTCAGCACCGAACCCGATGACGTGAGTGTGGCATCGATCCGGATCGAGGCGTCCAAGGGATCCGAGACGATCGACGATCTGACCAGGATCGAGTTCCGGTTACCTCTGTCGCTGACGACCAACGCCGGGAGTGTGACGCCGCAGGCCCAGAGGTTCGCCGATTGGGAGATGAACGTCGCGACGGACGCCGACGGGTGGGTGTTCGTGGCGAAACCGCGGCGGTCTCCCCAGGGTGAGTCCTGGGTGTTCTTCCTCCGTGATGTGGAGGTTTCGACTGGGGCGGGTTCGACGCACGTGAAGGTCACTGAAGTCCGCGGTGGCACCGCAGGAAGGCCGGTGGAGCTCCCGATCCGGAAGGTCGATCCGACGCTGCGGATCGACTACTTCTACGTCACGGCAGATCCCGCCAGTGTGAGCGACGATCTGGCCGTCCCGTCTGTTGCGGACGCGAGGATCACGTCCGGGCAAAGTGCGTTTCTGACCTGGGCCACCACGGCGGCGACGTCTGTGTCGCTTCACGGGCCGGCCATCGCCGGGATGCCCGCCACTGGTGGTCTCCTGCCCGCTGGGAGCGACGACGCCACGATCAAGGTCAATCCGACAACAACCAGCACCTACACCCTCGTCGCTTCGAACGCGTCCGCCCACGCCGTTGCGCAGGTCACCATCACCGTCACCGGTGGTGGCCCGATCGAAGCCACCTCGGTGGCGGTGTCCACGAACGACAACGGCAGAGACTCGATCAAGATCACAACGGACGCCGATGAGGCGCTCGTCCGCTTGAAACGACCAGCTGTCTCGAGGCCAAACGGCGTGTATCCGTTCATCGTGCTCGAAACCGAGACCACGCTGTTCAAGCCCGTGGTGATCGATGTACGACAACGCACGCCGCCGCCCCGGCAGGGTCAAGCTCCGGAAGAGGCGAACAACGTCCTATTCATCTCATACTCCCGCCAGGTGAATCCGTATGCCGGTGCGTGGCTCGACGCCAACTACGACTGGCAGAAACCATCTGACGCCGCCGTCAAACGCGATGTTCAGGAACTGGATGGGACGCTCGAGGCATTGATGCAGATGACACCGGTCGCGTTCAAGTGGAAGGACGGGGCCACGGGTGAAGTGCGCCAATTCGGATTCGTCGCACAGGAGGTCGAGGGCGTGCTGCCAGAGCTCGTCGGACGCATGCCTACATCGGACGGATCCGAGGGCCATAGATCCATGGCCTACTCGCCGATCGATGCAGTGACCGTTGGCGCTATTCAGGAGCTCAAGCGGGCGACGGATCAGCGTCTGGCCCAAATCGAGGCCACGATCGAAGTGCTATCTCGCGCCGTTTCCGATCTGGCCGATCGACTCCCGCGAGGCTCCTCAGATCGACCGTTGGACACCGGAGCCGGGTCCCCATGACCACCCGCGAGCGCTCCGCCTGGACAGTTGATCGGGTGGCCGGAATGGCGTGGATGGGGGCGCCGTCGCTTGCTCTCGACAGTCGGCGCCTCCCGCAGGCCGCAGCATGGCGTCAGACAACCGGCAACGGGATCGGGACGCTCTCGCTCGCGAGGTTCGACGGATTGAGGTGGATGGTCGACGAAGTCGTCGACGCGTTTGGGGCGCACGCGTCGTTCGTCATCGATGGTGAAGGCCGGCCCGCCGTGGTGTACGTGGACCTCGACCAATCGTCGGTGATGCTTGCTCACGCAGCGGAACCTGGGGGCGAATGGGCTATCGAGACCGTCGCAGAAGGTGTGCATGGACTCCTTGCTGGGGGACCATCGCTCGCACACGACGGTGACGGTCGGCCACAGGTCGCCTACGCCACCGACGGGGGTGTGATGATCGCGGCCCGCACCGTGGCGGGTGTGTGGGAGACCGATCCGGTGGTTGAAGTCATAGAACCCGCCAACGACGTGGCGCTGGCAATCGACGGGAGTGGCGTGCGTCACGTCCTCCAGCGCACGATCTTCTCGAATGCGTTGATCCTGCACTCCGACCAGGGAGGGTCCTGGAGCGCGAGCGCGGTCCCGTGGGGCGACGACCCGGACGCTGGGTTCCTGGGTGACCGACCATGCCTCGCCGTGGATCCTGACGGCCGTCCGCACGTGGCGTATTGGACGCGGGTCGGCGTGTGCCACGCCACCGCCGACGACGATGGTGAATGGCAGATCACGGTCGCCATCCCTGGCGAAGCCGCCGGTCCCAATCCGGCCATCTCGGTCGACTCCCACGGACACCCCGTGATCGCCTGCGTGAACCCGGCCGGTGGCAACATCGAGCTGGCCCGGCTGAGCGCCAACGGGTGGCGCTCCGAGACGATCGCCGCCGGGTCGAAGTTCCACGACACCGCCGGGTGGGTCTCCATGGTCGTCGACGACTTCGGCGTGCTCCACCTTGCGGTTTCACACGACGAGTCGGGCGAGTTGATGTGGATTCGGTCCAACCGCGGCCCTATCACCAAGCCGCTGCGCCTGACGGCGTTCCGAGACATGCCTCTCACAGGACACAGCATCGCCGAGGGAGCGAGCGACCCGGATGGCGATGACCTCGCCGTCTCTACTCGACCGGTGAGGAAGCCATCGCACGGCAAGGTGACGATCCGATCGGGCGGTGGCTTCACCTACACGCCGCACCGAGGCTATCTCGGGCATGATGAGTTCCGGTACGAGGTGACGGACCACACCGGCCTGAACGCCATAGGTGGTGTCGAGATCGAGGTGGTCGTACCGGTTCTGATCAGAGTCGCTCAGCGGCCGCTCGCCGACAAGCGGCGTGGCAGCACGATTCGCCTGTCCCTGAGGAAGGGTCCGCTCCACGGCATCAAGGCGACCCTGCAGCGGAAGCGACGTGGAAGGTGGCACGACATCCGAAGCGGACCGGCGGGTCAACTGGCAAAACTCCTCGCACCCATCGGCGACGAGTGGACTCAGGGGCCGTTCCGCGTCGAACTGCGACCTCCCGGCGACGGGGAAGTGCTGTGCCTGAGCGAGGAGTTCAGCTTGCCACCGAAGCGCGGCGTCGAACTCGTGGTGTCCGGCGACTTGACCGGCCTCCCGACGCTCAAGCGTCCACCCGAACCTACCCCGGAGCCGCAGCCGCAGCCAACACCGGTGCCCGTCTTCGACCCTGCGGCCGGGTTGTGGGGTACGTGGCCTTCGAAGCGGAACAAGCCGCCGCTGGCTCGGGGATCGCAGGGTGATGCCGTTCGATATCTGCAGGGTGTGCTGTTGCACAGAACCAAGGGCAAGGTCACGGTAGATGGGATCTATGGCGTGGACACGTCGCGTCGAGTCCGCGAGCTGCAGCGCCGTGAACAGATCCGGGTTGACGGTGAGATCGGTGAAGAGACGTGGCCCGTGATCGACAGGCTTGCACGAAAGGATCCGGTGCCGGTGTTCGACCCCGTGGCAGGGTTGTGGGGTACGTGGCCTTCGAAGCGGAACAAGCCGCCGCTGGCTCGGGGATCGCAGGGTGATGCCGTTCGATATCTGCAGGGTGTGTTGCTGCACAGAACCAAGGGCAACATCACCGTGGATGGGGTCTACGGCGTGAACACGGCGAATCGAGTCCGCGAGCTGCAGCGTCAGGAAAAGATCCGGGTCGACGGCGAGGTTGGGAAAGGGACGTGGCCCGTGATCGACAGGCTCGCCACTCGGTGACATCGTCGCAGGCGCCATGGTCCCGTTGGAGGCGCTGAGCCGAGCACGAGATGTAGGGCCGGGGGCCGGTCCACCCGCCGACTTGCACCGGCCGATTCAACGGCTCACGGCATCGGCGGCCGACGTGATCGTCTTCGTGACCAAGCGCTCGGTGAAGCCCGCGGCGACGGCGATGCCGAGCATCGCGTTCGGTGCCACCTTGATTGCATCGGCGAGCACGGACTGCAGCATCACGATCGCCACGACGGCCCCGGTCGCTCCGACAAATGGCCGCATTCCCATCAGCGTGTAGGTGACCTGTATGTCGGGGATGGTCAGCTTCTCCTCCCGATCCGACAGTCGGGTTGCGGAACTGAGGTACGCACCGAGCGCGCCCAGACCCATCACCATCAGCAGACTCTGCCAATCCAGGAGCGGCGAGTCGGCAGGGGCGAGAGCGGCCGGGACCCACTTGGACGCCACACCCGCGGCCAGGGAGGCAAGGACGACGGCCAGGGACACCGAGGTGATGATCACCGCCCGCCGCAGGATCCTGTACTTGTGATACATGTTGTCGGTGTGGACGTCGACCATGGCCTTTGCTCTGATGAGTCGCGTCTTGAGGTCCTCGATCTGATCTGCAGACACCTGCCCATCGGCGTCGCCGAGCGTCGCCGAGCTGGCTTCGATGCTCGACACCGCTTCGTTCTCCGCTCCACCATTCGGCGGATCGGCCGACTCGGTGGGGAGACTGAGCTCTATCGTCTGGGTCACGTTCGGGGCGGCAGACCGGCCCATGGCGGCGTCGGGGAGGAGCGCCACCACTGACGCATGGCGCCATCCGCTCAGCTTCTCATCGGCCTCTCCGCGGATCACGTGGGCTTCGGCCGTGAGCTCAGGCCAAGTGAACGAACGAATCATCTCCCGCTCAGCCGACTTCAGGGCTGTCCATGAGATCTGCAGCTGAAAGTCGGCACGGGCTCTCGAGGCGCTCTCGACCCTGGACTCGACCGAATCGAGGTGGTCGCTTCCTCCCGCATGTCGTCGACGTTCGAGTTCTCTCAGGGTCGCGTCGAGCGCCGCGTCGAATCGCTGGACTTCCTCCACCGTGACACCGGCAAAGAGCCGACGAAGCAAACGGGGTCGCGCGGCATCCATGATCTCTCCAGCATGGGCGGACAGCAGCCAGGGGGCGGCAGCTGATCCTAGCCTACAAGGTCAGACGGTGACGTCCCGACACGCGGCGGATGGCGAGCATCCGCCAAGGTCGTATGGGACGGGCGACGAGTGCACACCTCCCCGAGAACTACCGGAACGTGGTTCCATTCTCGGCGGCAGCGACCAGGATGGCGGCGGGTTCGAACCGTGATCCGTGTCTGGCGGCGAGACCTTGCAGGCGATCGACGATGGCGGGTGCACCGACCTCGTCGACATACCAGAACGGTCCGCCGCGGAACGGGGGGAAGCCCAGCCCCATCACGGCACCGATGTCGCCGTCCCTCGCCGATCGGAGGATTCCCTCCTGGAGGCAGAGCGCAGCCTCGTTGACCATCATCATGGTCACCCGTTCCTGGATCTCCTGTATCGGCACTTCCCGACGCGGTCCCAGACCGAGCTCGGCGTAGATGCTCTCGTCTGCGTTCCCTCGTTTGCCCTTCTCGTCGTAGAGGTAGAAGCCCTTGCGGTTCTTCCGTCCCTTGCGATCCTTGGTGCCCGAAAGGACCTCCGGGCCGGCCATCCGGTCCCCGAACGCATCCACCATGATCTTGGTGACCTTCTGACCCACATCGAGTCCAACCTCATCGGCCAGGAGCAACGGCCCCACCGGGAACCCCCACTTCACGAGCGCCTTGTCGATCGCTTCGATCGCGGCACCCTCCTCGAGGAGGCGAAGAGCCTCGTTCGAGTAGGGGGCGATGATCCTCGACGTGTAGAAACCGGGACCGTCGTTGACAACGATCACCGTCTTCCCCTGCCGCCGACCGAAGGCGACGGCGGTCGCGGTGGCGGTGTCCGAGGTGGACTTCGTCACGATCACCTCGAGCAGTGGCATCTTCTCGACTGGGGAGAAGTAGTGCATCCCGAGGACGTTCTCCGGACGCGATGACGCTTCGGCGATCTGGGTGATGGGGATCGTCGACGTGTTGGACGCGAACACCGCGTGTTCACCGATGATGCCTTCGACCTCGGTCAGGATCGACCGTTTGAGATCGAGGTCTTCGAATACGGCTTCGATGACGAGGTCGGTGTCGGCGAATCCGCGCCAGTCGGTGTCCCCCGTCACCGCGAGCATTGCCTTCTCGGCATCGAAGTCCCGCAGCCGGCGGCGCTTCACCTGCTCGTCGAGGACCTTCCGTACATACCGCAGCGCCCGCTCAACCCCGGGTGCGTCGACCTCTTTGACGCGCACGGTGGCGCCGGCGTTGAGCGTCGAGACCGCAGCGATCCCGCCACCCATCAACCCGCCCCCGAGCACCGCTACCTTGTCGACGGTACTGGGTTCGACGTCGAGGTCGGACGCGCCGCTGTCCTTGGCGAGCTCTCGGGTGCCAAAGAAGATCGAACGCAGGGCGAGCGACTCCGAGGACGTGACGAGTTCGCCGAAGAACCGGGCTTCCGCCCTGTATCCGGCGTCGACGCCGTCCTGGACTCCGAGCCTGACCGCCTCGAGGGCCCGTTCCTGGGCGGGGTAGTTGCCGTGGGTTTCAGCGAGCAGCTTCTGCCTCGCTTGTTTGAACAGAACGCTCTGACCCACCGGATTGGTCTCGAGCGCCAGGCGCTGGAGACGATCTCCGCTGAGGTTGGAGAGGAACGCCGACACGCCGCGCTTGGTCGGGACGGCAGCGGTGCGGGCGGAGGCCGCCAAGCGGGTTGCCACCTCCAGCAGGTATCTGGCGGGGGCGATGTCGTCGACGAGTCCCAACTTGCGGGCTTTCGCCGGACGCACGTTCTTCCCCGTGAGGATGATGTCCAGCGCCTCGGCCACTCCGATGAGGCGCGGCAGACGAACGCACCCACCGCCGGCCGGGATCACACCCAGTTTCACTTCGGGCTGGCCCAGCACCGTGGATGGATCGTCGTCCACGACCCGATGAGAGCAGGCCAGCGCCAACTCCAACCCGCCCCCTAGGGCGGCTCCGCGGATTGCAGCCACCACCGGCTTGTGTCGGGTCGTGTGGAGCTGCTCCAGTCGGGCAAAGAGGGCATGTCCGGCCTGTATCGCTGCCGTGGCCTCCTCGGGGTCGGTGAGCTCGGCGAACCACTTGACGTCCGCCCCGACCAGGAAGTCCTTCTTGGCCGAGGTCAGCACCACGCCGATGATGGCGTCGTCGGTTTCCAGACGGTCGAGGACCCGCTCGAAGTCGGTCATCAACGGCGGTCCCAGGGTGTTCATTTCCTGGTCGGCCCGGTCCATCGTGACCACGGCGATGCCGTCTTCGACATTGATCGAGAAGTGTTCGAGTTCGGTTGCTGTGGTCATGTCAACGCTCCAGGATCACGGTTGCGCCGAGTCCGCCCGCAGCGCATTGGGTCACGAGTGCAGTGCCGGAGTCCCGTCTCGCCAGCTCGTTGGCCATGGTGAGAATCTGGCGGGCTCCGGTGGCCCCGAAAGGATGTCCGAGACTGATCGAGCCTCCGTACAGGTTGAGTTTCTCGTCTGGGATCTCCCCGATGGCACGGTCTCGACCCAGGTGGTCCCGGGCGAACTCGGTGGACGCGAACGCCTTTTTGACCGACAGCACCTGGGCGGCGAATGCCTCGTGGACGTCGATCACGTCGATGTCGTCGAGGGTGAGGCCGGCTCGGTCGAGCGCCGTCGGCGTTGCGACGGCGGGTCCGATGAGCAGCTGCCAGTTGGGGTCCACCGCCGCGAACGCCCACGAACGGAGGAAGGCCCTCGGCACCAGCCCGAGCCGGTTGGCGGTTTGCTCGCTCATGAGCAGGAGCGCGGAGGCGCCGTCCGTCAACGGCGACGCGTTTCCTGCCGTGACGGTTCCATGCCGTTTGTCGAACACGGGTTTGAGCGACGCCAGTTTGTCGAGGGTGGTGTCGGCTCGGGGGATGGTGTCGCGTTCGACGGTCGACAGATAGCCAGGCGGGACGGCCAGGGTCATCACCTCGTTGTCGTAGATGCCTTTCTCCCAGGCTTCGACGGCCTTCTGATGTGAAGCGAGGGCATACTCGTCTTGAGCGTCCCGACCGATGTCCCAGAGCCGGGCCATCTTCTCGGCGCCGTCACCCATCGTCTCGCCTGTTGAACGGTCTGCGACGGCCGGAGGTTGGGGTGCCAGGTCACGGGGGCGCAGCTCGGCAAGGGCCTTGAGCCGGGTGCCGAGGTCACGGGCCGCCTGTGCCGACTGCATCACTTCTACGAACTCGTCGGTGAACAAGACGGGTGGTTTCGAAAGCGAGTCGGCGCCTCCCGTGATCACGACGTCTGCCTCGCCCATCATGATGGCCTTTGCGCCGTCGACGAACGTCTGGCTCGATGTGGCGCACGCTCTCGTCAACGAGTACGCATCGACCGTGTCCGGGAGGCTGGTCGACAAGACGATCTCACGGGCGATGTTGGGCGAAGCGACGTCCTGGACGACCGACCCGTAGATCACCCGGTCCACGAGCGCGGGGTCGATACCGCTGCGCTGGATCAGCTCGCTGACCACGGCCTGAGCCAGCTGGAGAGTGTCGGCGTCCTTGAGGGCCGTGCCGGACTTGGCGAACGGCGTCCTCAGTCCGTCGACGATCGCAACCCTGTGTTGGTCGGCTGCCATGGTGCCTCCTCCGCTTTTGAATTGATGCTCAAATTGTGGCACATCTGAGACAGGAATCATCCGGAAGCCTCCACGGGGCACCTGGGCGCCGATTCCGTTCACCGATTGCCCGGTGACTACTCGGCCGGGATGTCCCACTCGGCGGCGATGATCGGCCACACCACCGCAGCCAGGCGGATCGCTCCATCCGTCGTCAGGTGGACACCGTCGTTGAGGCGCATGTCCACGAGGTCACCGTCGGCGTTGGGGAGGTACTCCGAGTACCCACCGTCGGGCCCGGTGAACACCGACCAGCTCTCCACGAAGTGCACTCCATCGTGGGCGGCCGCCTCCGATTCGTAGATTTCGTTGAGCGTCTCGACTCGAGGCCGGAAGGTGTCGGAGCTGACGATCGGCATTCCCATCCAGTAGACGTCCCGGCCGTCATCCACCAACTCGCCCATCAACGCCCCCACTCGCGCCCGATATTCGGTGAGCCACTCGTCCGTGCCGAAGGGAACCCAGGTTCCATCGACCCTGATGTCTTGGGCGTCGTTTCCTCCGAAGAAGAGCACCATCACTTCCGGGTCCTGCTCGGCGCGCACGGTGCGAAGGCGGGCCGGCCAATCAACAAAGTCGTTTCGCGTGATTCCCGACTCGAACTCGTATTGGACCTCGGCGATCACCAGTCCGGTCGCCTCCGCTCGCCTCTCCAGCATCGGCCCGAACTGACCGACCATCGAATCGCCACCGATGTACATGCGCAAGGGCTCGGAAGCCGTGATCGTCCGCGCCTCGGCCACGGTGGTGGTGGTCACCGCCACCGTGGGGGACGTCGTGGGCGTCGTGGACGGCGGAGTCTCCTCATCGGTTCGACCCAGGGCCGCATCGATTACGTTGCGGGGCGCATCGATCTGGACGAAGTCGGTGACGGCTGCGATGGGCGTCATGAGCGCCACCCCCACGGTTCTCTGCCAACCGGCCTCCTGGCGCTCGGCAGTGGCAAGGATGTCCGAAGCATTCAAGAGCAGCCCGAGGCCGAGCGCGATGGTCACGATGAGGATGGCGTGTCCTGCAGCCATTCGGCCCTGGTTCGATCGTTGGTGGTTGCTCGACATGGCTCAGAATTGGAAGTAGATGAACGGTGCGACGCCTTCGGGGCCGAGTCCGTCGACAAGCAACAGGACCGCCCCAAGGGCGGCCGCCATCGCCACCGGTCGGAGACGGCCGAATTGATGGCGGGCGCGGAGACGGAGGTGGCGCGGTACGTAGTGCACTGCGATACCGCCCGCCACCAGGAGCAGCACCGTGGGGGTCACGGCCGGCGCCGGACCGAAATGGACGAGGCGGGACAACATCGTCCCGGCCAAGGCGAACGACTCCGCCCGGAAGAACACCCACCCGAGACACACCAGGTGGAACGTGAGGACGCGCCTGGCGAACACGGTCGCCGGGGTCTGTGGTCTCGGTTCAGCCCGTTCGCCCATCCACCGTTCCACGGCGAGTCCGCCTCCGTGGAGCAGTCCCCAAACCACGAACGTCCAGGCGGCGCCGTGCCACAACCCGCCGAGGACCATGGTCAGCAGCAGGTTCCGGTACGTCTCGGCGCGGGTGCCGCGGCTGCCGCCGAGTGGGATGTACAGGTAGTCCCGGAGCCAGCGAGACAGCGTCATGTGCCAGCGTCGCCAAAAGTCCTGGAGCGACACGGCCCGGTAGGGATGTTCGAAGTTCTGAGGGAAACGGAAACCCATCAGGAGAGCGACCCCGATGGCGATGTCGGTGTAGCCCGAGAAGTCGGCATAGATCTGCACCGCATATCCGTAGATCGCAAACAGGACCTCGAGCGCCGAATACGCCCCCGGGTTGGCGAACACGCCATCGACGATGGCCGCGGCGAGAGTGTTGGCGACCACGACCTTCTTGAAGAGCCCTCCCGCAATGAGTCCGAAGGCCTCGACCGCCTCCACGTTCCTCGGGTCCTTTCTCTCCTTCAGTTGGGGCAGGAACTCTGAACTCCTCACGATCGGACCGGCGACGAGTTGAGGGAAGAACGCGAGGAACACGGCGAAATCGAGGGGAGCGGTAGGACGTGCGGAACCGCGGTAGACGTCGATGACGTACGACAGCGCCTGGAAGGTGAAGAACGAGATGCCGACCGGCAGCGTGATCCTCAGCAGCGGTAGTGGCAGGTCGATCCCAAGCCGTCCGGCGAGGTTCACGGCGGAGCTGACGAAGAAGCCGTAGTACTTGAACCACCCGAGAGCCGCCAGGTTGCCGGCCACCGCCATCTTCACCAGTCGCTTGCGCGCATTCGGATCCGGGGCCCGGTCGATGACCGTGGCCATCGCCTGGTTGAAGACCGTGGAGGCGATGATGAGACCCAGGAACCGCCAATCCCAAGCCCCGTAGAACAGGTAGCTGGCGGCGAGCATGAAGACCTTCCACGCTCCACGGTGGGGCAGGAGGAGCCAGTTGGCTGTCAGGACCACCAGGAAGAAGATGGCGAATTCGACGGTCGGGAACAGCATGGCGTTCCGGTGGAGCGTACAGCCTCATCCGTCGAATCCTCTGTAGCCCTACATGTCGGCCCAGTCCGGTTGATTCGACTACGTTTGGCGCCGACCAAGGAACCCCATTCATGGATCTCGACGACTGGCTGGCAGAAGCCGAATCCGTTCGCTCCGCCTCCGAGCACGGCTCGGTGTTGGCGGACGCGCCGCCCGAAGAGATGGAGCGGCGTCCTCGCTACCGGGTGACCCGGCGAGGGAAGGTCGTCTTCACCGCCCTACCCGTTCTCGTGGTCGGCTCGATCCTCATGGCCTCCGGCGGTGACGAGCCGTTCACGGTGGTGGGACTCGACGATGGCTCGCTGCTCGGAGCGGAGGGGGTCGGGACGCTGGCACTCGAGGTGAACTTCGAGGATGCTCCACGGACGGGGTCGGTCAAGGCCAGTCTCGACGGCGAGGATCTGGAGATCGCCATCCCCGAAGGGGCGACGAGAGCGACAATCACGCCCGGCCCCATGGCCGACGGCGAACACGAGTTGATCGTGACGCTCGACCAACCCTTCCCGCGCGGCTCGGCCAGCGTCAGCCGGTCGTTCACCGTCGATTCCGTTCCGCCGACGCTCACGATCGCCGAGCCCACGGACGCGGTTCCGGTCTCCCAACCCGTGAAGGTGGTGGTAGAGGTCGACGATCCGGAGGCCACCGTTTCGGTGGGAGGGACGGCCGTGACCACGCAGGCAGGTGTTGCCGAACTCGACTTCGAACGTCCCCCTCGGGCACCCATCGAAGTCAAACTCACTGACGCAGCGGGCAATGTCGCCACCGTTCCGGTTCGGATACCGGTGGCGCTCCCGGGAGAACCCGGGCAGGCTCCCGTGCGGGGAGTGCACGCCAGTGGCTGGACGTGGGCCACCCCGGAGCTGAGGGATCCGATCCTGCAGATGATCGAGGAGGGCAGGATCAACACGGTCCAACTCGATCTCAAGGACGAGGGCGGCGATATCTGGTACGACACGTCCGTTCAACTCGCTCACGACATCGGCGCGGTCACCGAGTTGTGGGACCTCCAGCAGGTGGTCGAGGACCTCCACGCGCTCGACGTCCGCGTCATCGGTCGGATCGTGAACTTCCGAGATCCCCGACTCGCGACCTGGGCGGTGCAGCAGAACAAGATGGACATGATCGTCCAGACCCCGGATGGTGCGGCCTACGGCAAGTACGGAGGCTTCGCCAATCCGTACAACCAGGACGTGTGGGAGTACAACATCGCGCTCGCCGAAGAGGCGGCCGCCCTGGGCGTCGATGACATCATGTATGACTACGTGCGCCGGCCCGATGACTACCTGGAGAACATGCTGTTTCCCGGTCAGGATCGCCCGCCGGAAGAAGCGATCGTCGAGTTCCTGGAGCAGTCACGGACCCGGATCAGGGCGGAGGGCGCTCGTCTGGGCGCCGCGGTGTTCGGGATCGCCGCCACCCGGCCCGACGAGGTGGCCCAGGACATCCCTGAGATGTCGAGGAACGTCGACTACATCGCCCCCATGGTGTATCCGTCCCACTGGGGCCCCGGGGAGTACGGGGTAGCGAACCCGAACGCTCAGCCGTACGACATCGTGTATCGCTCGATGGTGGATTTCGGAGCACAGGTGCAGGGCACCGGCGCCGGCCTCATGGTGTGGGTGCAGGACTTCTCGCTCGGTGTGGATTACGGACCGGCGGAGGTTCGCGCCCAGATCGATGCCGCCGAGGACGCCGGTGTGGACAGCTGGTTGCTGTGGGACGCCGCCGCCACCTACACGGCGGCCGCCCTAGACCCACGCTGAGCCCAGTCCCCAGTCCCCAGTCGCCAGTCCCCCAAAGCCAGGAGGCGAGGAGGCGAGGCGGGGAGACTCGGGTCCCAGTACCGAGTACCCGGTGGCCCTCACGACAGTACCCGGTACTCAGTACCGCCCCGGGCGGAACCCGGGCCCCCGAGTCTCCCCCTCCCGGCTGCGCCGGCTCTCCCCCCGCTGGGGGGAAACCGAACCCGTGAACCGGGAAGGCGACGGAAGGGAGAAAGCGCATCGCGCATCGCGCATGGCGCACGGCGCCCCGGGCGGAGCCCGGGGCTGGGGGCTAGTCCCTACGGACCTATCCGCGACGGTCCTCTGGATTGGAACCGGGTATTGCCGAACTGAAAGACATGGGTTTCGCTCTGACCGGTACGACGAAGGGTCTGTGGGAGACGACGCGCGCTCGATACGTGAGGCCCGCAGCGCGGATCATCCCGCCCGCCCTCATGTACATCGCCGTCGCCGCATGGCTCGCCGGGGCTGACTTGCGGACGGCAGGGGCCGTCGCCTTGGCTGGCATCATCTCGCGGACACCGGTGATCATGAAGACGCTCCGCACCGGCTCTCCCGATCTCGTCGGTGGCTGGTTGCTCGCCCTCACTGGGGTGTTGGCGGTCCTTGCATTCGATCCGGAAACCACAGAACTGGCCGCGGTCGCCGCCGTCGGCCTGCTTGCCCTCACCGGTGTGATCGCCCGGCGTATGTGGATGTCGGTGGTGGCGGTGAGCACCGTTGTGGTCGAATCGCTGGCCTGGCTGGCGCACGGAGCGAATCGCGACGACGTCTGGGTCCTCATCACCGTCGTCGCTGCTTCGGGCGGTGTTGCCTGGCTGGCGCGCAGCTATCGCTCCCTGGCGGCAGGGTCCGAGGAAGTCGTTCGCGTACTGTCCGACGAGCGGGCCTCCCTGATTCGGCTGTACGAGGTCGCCACCTCGATCGGGGCGTCCTCCTCCCGGTCCGAGGCGCTCCCCGACCTGCTGGACACGATCGCCCACGCCGTCGGCGTAAGAATCTGTGCGATCGCCCTCACCAACGAAACCAGAACGACCCTCACCCTCGCCGGACCCGTGTGGATAAACGGTGCCCACATTCCCGTCGAAGACGAGCTGTCGGTGCGGGTCCCGGCGGGCGGGTTCGGCTCATCGGCTCTTCGGTCGCTGCGCGCCATTCGCTTCGAACGATCCACGGCCGGTGACCTCGGTCCACTGCTGGCGGACCTGGGACTCGAGTCGGGCTTCGTTGCCGCGTTGAGACTGGAAGGAAGGGAAACGGGGCTCTTGATCGTCGGTGATCCCATCCACGATCGCGAGGAGGCCCTCGTGGCCGAGCTCACCGCGTTCGCCGGTCCGGCGTCCCTGGTGCTGGCTCAGCTCGAGCGGCATGAGGCGGCGGCACTGCTCACGAGGCGACTCCAAGAGATCGCCGACATGAAGTCGGACTTCGTGTCGATGGTCTCGCACGAGCTGCGGACCCCGCTGACATCGGTCCTGGGTGCCCTCGACACATTGTCGCGGCCCGCGTTGACCCCTGACAACCCTGCGGCGGTTGAGCTCTTGTCCGCAGCCAGACGTCAAGCGACGCGGCTGAAGCGTCTCATCGACGACCTGCTCACCGTTTCCCGGATCGACAAGGGCGTCCTCCGTCCGAACCTCGGCTCCGTCGACCTGGGTCGGGTGGCGTCGGAGGCCTCCCAGATCGTGGGTGAGTCTCGGGTCGCAGTCTCGGTCCCCGCAGGCCTGCGAGCGGAGGCGGATACCGATTACCTGACCCAGGTTCTCACCAATCTCATCGAGAACGCCATCAAGTACGGCGACGGCTCCCCGGTCGAGGTCACGGCTTCCGATATCGGTTCTGGTGAGCTGGCCATCACCGTCGTCGACCATGGGCCGGGAATCCCGGCAGAATGCCGAGACGAGGTGTTCGAACGGTTCGCTCGCCTCGACTCCACGGCTCACGTGGGCGGAACCGGGCTTGGGCTTTCCATCGTGAAGATGCTGGTCGAGGGTATGAACGGTCGGGTCGGGGTCACCGACACGCCGGGCGGTGGAGCTACGTTCGTGGTGATCCTGGATGCCTCGATGGCTCTCGACAGCACTCTCAAGCCCGCATATGCGGAGGCGTCGTGATCCGTTGCCAGCTCAGAATTGGAGCGCGGCCGAGGCCCAGTGAAATCCGGCTCCGAACGCCGTCAGCACCACGAGGTCCCCGGGAGCGATGCGGCCTTCTGCCTCCGCCTCCCAGAGGGCTAGTGGGACGGAGGCAGAGCCCGTGTTTCCGTATCGGTCGACGTTGACATAGACGCGCGACTCATCGAGGCCAAGCCGCGAACCCACGGCGTCGATGATTCGCTTGTTGGCCTGGTGAGGGATCACGAGAGCCACGTCGGTGATGCTCTTGCCAGCTTCCTCGAGGAGGCGCAGGACAGATGAACTCATTCGGGTCACCGCTTCCCTGAAGACCTCGCGGCCGTTCATCACGAGGCGACGGTGTGCTTCGGTAGCCGCCACGTCGGCGTTGAAAGGATGCCGCGTGCCGCCTACGGGCAATGTCAGAATCTCGGCCTTCGACCCGTCGGTCCCGGCGACGGCATGGATGACCCGGGCCCGACCGCCGTCGGGCGCCATGACCACCGCGCCGGCGCCGTCTCCAAACAGCACAGCGGTTTCGCGTTCCTTCCAGGAGACGAGTCGCATGATGAGTTCTACGCCGACGACGAGGACTCGCTTCGGTTGCAGCAGGATCCTGGCCCTGGCCACGTCGAGAGCCTGGACGAAGCCGGCACATCCGCTGCCTCCCAGGTCGAACGCAGGGATCTCCCTTGCTCCGAGTCGGTGCTGCAGGAACGAGGCGGTGTCGGGTGTCACGACCTCGGAGGTGTCGGTGGCGAGGATGATCTCGTCGATGTCTGTGGCCTGGAGGTCGGCGTCCGCTATCGCCCGTCGGGCTGCGTGCTCGGCTAGGTCGAGTGTCGATTGATCTTCGGAGGCGAACCGTCTGGTCTTGATCCCGGTCCGGACCGTTATCCACTCGTCTGTCGTATCCACGAGTGATGCCCAGTCGTCATTGGTCATGACGCGATCTGGCACGTATCCCCCGAACCCGACGATCTCTGCCACCTGCTCTCTCCTGGTCGTGGACGGGAGAATAAGACGCCTAGATCGGCCGTGCCGGCGTCAGCGGGTTCGACGAGTGTCGGTGATGATCCGGGCGCCGCGCCGGAACGTCAGGTAGTTCCACGCCCACGAGATGAGGACCAGTAGGCGATTTCGGAACCCGATGAGGTAGAAGATGTGGATCCCGAGCCAAGCGGCCCACGCCGGCAATCCCGAGAACCGGGCAGAGCCGATGTGGGCGACTGCGCGGGCTCGTCCGATGGTCGCGAGCGATCCCTTGTCCTTGTAGCGGAACGGCTCGCCGGGACGACCCGCCAGCCGGTCGATGATCTGGCGTCCCGCGTGACGGCCCTGTTGCATGGCGGCCGGTGCCACCCCGGGAACTCCGGGGATTGATGCGAGGTCGCCGATGACGAGCACCTCGGGATGGTCGGGGACCGACAGATCCGGCTCGACCACCACACGACCGGCGCGGTCCTTGGGCGCCTCGACGAGTGCGGCCACGGGCGAGGCCTTCACGCCGGCGGCCCACAGGACGGTCCCCGCTTCGATCCGCTCTCCGGAGGCAAGGTCGACCCCCGTGTCGTCGATGTTCTTCACCAGCGCCTTTGTACGGACTTCGACCCCGAGGGCTTCGAGCTGGCTCCGCGCCGACTCGGACAGGCGATTCGGGTAGGCGGGAAGTACCACTTCGCCGCCTTCCACCAGAACGACACGGGCGGCGGATGGGTCGATGGCGTCGAAGTCGCTGGCCAGGGCGTGGACTGCGATCTCGACGAGGGCGCCTGCGAGTTCCACACCGGTGGGCCCGGCTCCGACGACCACGAACGTCAGAAGGCGATCGGCGTCCCCGGGAGTGCGTTCCGCCTCTTCGAAACGGGCCAACACCCGCCCCCGGATGTCGAGGGCGTCCTCGATGGTCTTGAGTCCTGGTGCGTGTTCTTCCCAATCATCGTTGCCGAAGTAGGAATGGGTGGCTCCGGTGGCAATGATCAGGCTGTCGTAGCTCAGGGTCGACCCATCGTCGAGCGTCACGGATCTGGTATCGAGGTCGAGCCCGACGACCTCGGCGAGTAGCACTCTCTTCACGTTGGCCTGGCCTCGGAAGATCGACCGGATCGGGTAGGCGATGTCGCTCGGATTGAGCCCGGCTGTCGCCACCTGATACAGCAGCGGCTGAAACAGGTGAAAGTTGCGCCGGTCGACGATGGTGATGTCCACGTCTGTCTTGTGGAGGGTCTTGACGGCGTTGAGGCCCGCGAACCCTGCTCCGATGACCACGACCGAATGGCTGGACATCATCACATGATCCCACGCAGCAGACGAACGTTCGAACCGGTTGCCTAGCATCGAATCATGTCCCTCCTCGAACGAGCCCGAGACGGTCTTCCTGAGATGGTGCGAATCCGACGGACGCTCCACGCCACCCCCGAGGTCGGTCTTCACCTGCCCGAGACCCGCCGGGTCGTCACCTCCGAGCTCCAGCGGATGGGCCTCGAACCGCTTCTTCATACGTCGACCAGTGGAGTGGTGGCCGTCGTCAGAGGCGGTGATGCGGCGCCGCGGCTGCTGCGAGCGGACATGGACGCCCTCCCGATGACGGAGGAGACAGATCTCGAATTCGCCTCGACGACCGGGAACACGATGCACGCCTGCGGTCACGATTTGCACACGGCGATGCTGCTGGGAGCTGCGCGCCTCCTGGCGGAGGGCTCGCCGCCCCCGGGACCGGTGATCCTGATGTTCCAACCGGGTGAGGAGGGGGCACACGGCGCCAAGTTCATGTTGGAGGAAGGCCTCTTGAAGACGCTCGAGGTCGAGCCGGAGAGAGCGTTCGCCATTCACGTGTTCACCTGGCTCCCCACGGGGGTCGTCGGGTGCCGCCCGGGCCCGCTGATGGCCTCGTCGGACGAGGTGAAGATCCGGGTGGTGGGCAGGGGCGGCCACGCATCGGCGCCTCATCGGGCCGCCGACCCGGTCCCTGTGGCAGCCGAGATCCTCCTTGCGATCCAGGCAGCGGTGACCCGTCAGATCTCGGTGTTCGAGCCCGCGGTTGTGACATTCGGCCACATCGGAGCAGGCACGGTGCACAACGTGATCCCGGAATCGGCGTTCTTGCACGGCACCGTGCGGGCCCTCTCCGAACTCACCCGGGCCAAGGCTCACGGGTTGATTCGGCAAGTGGCCGCAGGTGTTGGATCGGCCCACGGACTCCAGGTCGACACGACCATCGACAAGGGGTACCCGGTGACCGGCAACGACCCCGGCGAGTTCAACCGCCTGATGCGGGTGGGTGGCGCCACCGGCATCGACGTCGTCGAGATGGATGCGCCGCTGATGGGTTCCGAGGACTGGTCCTATGTCCTGGCCCGGGTACCCGGGACCATGGCCTTCCTTGGGGCGTGCCCGCCGGAGCTGGACCCGGAGGAGGCCCCGACCAATCACTCGAACCGGGTTCGGTTCGAGGAGGAGGCGATGGCGACCGGTGCCGCTTTGTACGCGGCGGTGGCCTCGGACTGACCGAGGTCAGTGTCCAGCCAGCTCTGCCTGGCGACCGGCCAGGAGAGAGCCCATGGCGAACGGATCGTCTTTGAACAAGAGGTCGATTGCGTCGAAATCGGCGAGGCCCGCCGAGAGTAGCTGTGCGCTCGCATCGTCCGACCCGTCGAACCGGCGCCGCAGGATTGCCCGAATGGTGTTGGACGCCGTTTCGTTCCAGTCGCTGCGTGTTTGGGTGAGTGCAGCGAACCGGCGGGCGTCCGCCGGCGTCGGCAGGAGCCTTGCTTTCACCGATGTGGCAGGGTCGGAGGCCGCCGCCGATCTCACTGCATGCTCGAGCGTGTGCATCGTCGAACCTCCGAGTGTGAATGGAGCGTAAGACGCCGGATGGAGCGGATTACCCACGAATAGAGGCTGGCGCCGCCGCGCCGCTCCTGTGGCGTCCATGAGGGCGTCTGCGTGTCCGGCAATCCCATCGACGTACTCGAGGTGGTCGAGCCACGGAGCCGGGAGTCCGGCCGCTCCGTTGTAGGCCCCGGCGAACGCACCGACCAGCGAGCCCACCGTCGCCGAGGCCCGGCCGCCGTTGATGGCGATGATGGTGGCCTTCACCATGTCATCGGGGGCGGACGCAAAAGCCCAGACTGCCGCCGGCAGCGCTTCGAGAACAAAATCTCCGGTACCGAGGGCGGCGTAGGCCGCCTGCAGTGGTTTGCCCACCGTGTCGAGGGCGACGATCAGACGTTCCCGAAGGTTGGATCGGGCCGGAACATGTACGAGTTCCACCGAGGGGTCCTCCAAGCCGTCGAGCGCCTGGGTGATCACGTCGAGGAGCCTCGACGGGTCGAATTCGCCCGTCGGCAGTCTGCTGAGGTGCGCGACGGTGGCGGCGGTGGCCACCGAGGCCGCCACGGCCGTCTGATCGGCATGAGTCTGCATGGTTGCGAGGGTGGCCGACAGGCGCAACATATCCATGTCGTCGGGGTGGATCAGACCGACCACGGCTGCGCGGCTGGCGGCACCACTGCCCGCCGAGTGCTGACCCGAGTGGGTCCAGGGCCGGCCGTTGCGAAGCGCGAGCGTGGCGGCGGTGTTGGCGTCGCCGGCGCCGCGAGCGATGGGGAGCCACGCCTGGAGCCGCTGGGCGAAGTCCCTCGGGTCGAACTGGCCATTGGTGGCGGCGCAGGCGGCTGTGAGAAGAGCGAGTTGGGTGTCGGCGCCCACCTGGCCCGCCGGGAGCAACGATGCGGGATGACGTGAGCACAGATACCGATTGACCCGGCCGTGCCGTTCGGCGATGGTGCTGGGGGTGAGCCCTTCGATCGGTTTGCCGAGTGCATCGCCGATGGCGAGCCCCAGGAGCATTCCGCGGTGGCGGTCGGCCGTGTCGACCTCTCCGTACCCGTGGTCGAGGTAGTCGCCGAGCGGGCGCGGAAGAAACCCACGTTCGGTCAGGACGCTTCGTTCGTCCCAGGTGAGAATATCCACCGCCAACCTCGCAGAGCAGCCCGGGAACAGTGTGGCAGTTCGCGACCTCCGCGTCCATGGGTCCAGCGGCTGAAATATTCCGGTTCTTGCATGCTGGTCTTTTGTCGCGCAACGTGACCTTGTGCCCGTGGTTTCCGGGTTCTGTGTCGAGCGACGATCAGGGGAGGCAACCATGAGGAGGTGAACCGTGGCCGCCGGGGGGTCGACGCGTCACTCACTGGCCGTCGATGGACTCACCAAGGTCTATGGCGATCTCCGGGCTTTGGATGGGGCGTCGTTCGGCGTGGAGTCGGGTCGTATCGTCGGGTTCCTCGGCCCCAACGGTGCCGGCAAGACGACCGCCATGCGTTGTCTTCTCGGCCTCGTTGAGCCGAACGCCGGGAGCATGACATGGGATGGCACACCATTGACCGGGTCCATCCGTCTGTCGTTCGGCTACATGCCGGAGGAGCGTGGGCTGTACCCGAAGATGCGAATCGGCGAGCAACTCGCCTATTTCGGCCGCCTTTCGGGCATGGACGCCGCGGCGGCCCGCTCGGAGACGGGCTTGTGGTTGGAACGCCTGGGCCTGGCCGATCGGGTCGACAGCCGCTTGGAACAGCTGTCACATGGCAACCAGCAGCGGGTCCAGCTGGTGGCGGCGCTGATTCACCGGCCCGGGCTGGCCGTGCTGGACGAGCCGTTCTCCGGGTTGGACCCGCTCGGTGTCGAAGCGATGTCGATGGTCTTGCGCGACCTCGCCGACACGGGGACCGCCGTGTTGTTCTCCAGCCATCAGCTCGATCTCGTCGAGGACTTGTGTGACGACGTGGTCGTCATCGAGCGTGGACGCGTGGTGCTCGATGGCGAGTTGGAGCGGCTCAAGAGCAACGCCTCGTCCCGACTGCTCACCGTGACCGTGGATGACCTGCCCTGGGTCGATCCCGATTTCGGCTTGTTGACCGAGGCACTGGTCGATCGGGGAGTCGACCTCGATCGGGTGGTGCGGTCCGCCGGGGAGGCCGGTCGGATCACGCGGTTCGTCTTCGAGGCTCCGCGGCTCTCGGATCTGTTCAGAGAGGCGGTGTCGAGATGAGCGGTCTACGGCAGGTGTTCGAGATCGCCCGCCGGGACTTCCTGCAACGGGCGCGGAGCAAGGCGTTCTTGATCACGTCACTGGTGACGATCGGTGCCATCTTCGGGCTGATTCCACTCTTCGCCCAGGAAGTGTCCGATCCTCCTCCTGTGAAAGTCGGTGTCCTCGCGAGCGTCGACGAGTCGTTCGAGTCTCGCCTGAACCCGGTGGCGGAGGCTCTCGGTTTCGACGTCGAGGTCGAAACATTCGAGGCCCTTCCCGCCGCGGAGCAAGCCCTCGTCGCCGACGGTGTCGAGGTGGTCGTTGCTCCCGGGGAGATCGTGTTCGCCCGAGAGTCGAACTCCAGACTGTCGGCCGCGGCGAGTGCCGCTCACCAGGCGATCGAACGAGACCGACTGGTCGCCGAACTGGGGTTGGATCCCGAGATCGTCGTGGAGCTGGTGTCGCCGGCGCCCCTCCCCGAGCGGCTGATCGATCCGCTCGATCCCGAGGACCTTCCCCGTCGGGTCGGGACGCAGGTCGGGTCGATCATCCTCTACATCGCCATTCTCATGTTCGGCCAGTTCATCATGATGGGGGTGATGGAGGAGAAGCAGTCACGAGTCGTCGAGGTCGTGCTGTCCCGGGCGAAGGCGGAACGCCTCCTCACCGGCAAGGTGCTGGGCATCGGGTTGCTCGGCCTGCTGCAATTGGCGGTGATCGGTGGCTCGCTGGTGGCTGCACTCAACCTGGTGGAGATTCCGGGGCTCGACATGGGTGGCCTGGGGTGGAAGATCCTCGTGCAAACCGTCCTGTGGTTCCTGTTGGGGTTCGGGTTGTATTCGGTGTTGTACGGAGGGCTCGGTGCCACCGTGACCCGACAGGAGGATGCCCAAGGCATGGCGTTCTTGCCGGTTCTGCTCCTCCTCCCGGGGTACTTCATCAGCTTCATCGCGATCGAGGAACCAACGCCCTGGCTCCGGTGATCGCTTCGTTCGTGCCGTTCTCGGCGCCGCTGGTGATGCCGGTCCGGATCGCCACCGGGACGGTTCCCGCATGGCAGGTTGCGGCAGCAGTCGCCATCGTGGTGGTGACGACCGTCATTGTCATCCGTCTCGGTGCCCGCATCTATCGCGGAGCCGTGTTGTCGATCGGCGCCAAGGTGAAGCTGCGGGATGCGCTGCGGGGGGAGACCGGGTGACGGTGCGCGGAGTGTCGGCTGGTATTCGCGACTGTCGGGCCGGCAGCGCTCCTAGGGTGGCGACGTTGAGAGGAGGACGTCTGGAAGTCTCCTTCGAATGGCGGGGCGGGTTCACCAACGGAGAGGTGAACACGCTGCACGCCGAGGCATTCGAAACACGGCTCTACTCGGACGACGAGTGGAATTGGGTCGACCTCACCGCGCGGCACAGCCTCGGATGGGTGACCGCCCGCGCCGAGCGTGAACTTGTCGGGTTCGTGAACGTCATCTGGGATGGGCTGACCCACGTCTGGGTTCAGGACCTCATGGTTGCCGGCTCAGCCCGAGGGCAGGGCATCGGGGTCGAGTTGGTGCATCGCGTGCGAAGCGCCGCGGCAGCCGCAGGATGTGAGTGGCTGCATGTCGATTTCGAGGCCGACCTCGCGCCCTTCTATCTGGAGGCGTGCGGGTTCGAACCCGCCCAGGCCGGTCTCATGGCTCTGTGAGGTGCCGTCAGCCCAACCGTCGGAGCGAGTCGATCATCGTCAATAGGTCACGGTCGGGTTTCCGGACCAGGGCATGAACGCCTGAGGGTCGCCGCTCCGGGCCCGTTCGGTGAGCGCCCCATCGGTGCGTCGGATTGCCATCACTGTCAAGTTTCGGGTTGAGAGTTCAACGCCGTGAATAGTTCCAGGCTTCTCGGCCGGACGCCGAGCGCAGGATCGCAGGCTCAGTCGGGATCCGGCTGGGCGGTTGGTGAGGCGAAACGGAGCCTTGACGGCCACGGCTCGTTCGGCTCCTGGTGGTCAGGGGCGGGGTCGAACCGCCGACCTCCGGTTTTTCAGACCGGCGCTCTGCCAGCTGAGCTACCTGACCATCGGCGAACGAGAACCCGATGCGGGTTCTGATTCGCTGGCGGGGACGACGGGATTTGAACCCGCGACCTCCGGCTTGACAGGCCGGCGTGAACTCCAAGCTTCACCACGCCCCCAGGAGGGTGTCGGATCCGGCACACATGCACCGAACGACAGCCCAGGAAGTATAGGACGCGCGATCGGCTCCTGAACCCGGATCCATTTGCTGGCGTCGAGGACCGAAGCACGGTCACACCCCGCTCCTCTCCCGTGCTTCCTCCGATCGCCGATCGCGGTGGCCCCGCGCACCGATCTACGTGCCGGCCTCGACGATGAGCTCTCCGGTTCCGATGCGGAAACCATCGGTGGCGGATGCCCTCACCACATAGGTACCGGCGGTGTCGAACGTTGCCGAGGTCTCCGGTCCCACCCGGTCGAATTCGACCACCCCCGGACCGGAGACCATGGACCATGTCACGGGCGCCCCCCACATCACCCCATCCGTGCGAACCATCGCCTCGAGGTCGGCTGCGACACCCGCGACGACCGGGGGAGCGCTGACGAGCGACACCGTGACATCCGGGGCGGCGGACCCCACCGTCAACGCCACGAGGTCGGACGTCGAGTCCATCCCGTCGTCGGCGTTCAGTTGTAACACGTAGACCCCCGGGACGTCGAAGCTGACCTCGGTCGTGAGCGCTTCGGGGTCCCCGATGATCGCCGTCGACCCTTGGGGCCCGGCGACCAGGGTCCACTCGGTCGAGAGAGCGAACCGGCGCGGCAGCCCGTCGTCATCGACACTGCCGGTGAGCGTCGCCACGGTCGGGTCTCCCACGAACGGGATGGGCCCGTACGTACCGGCGTCGACCTCCGGTGCTTCGTTGGCGACCACCGAAATCACGATGTCGTCGTGTCCTGTGAGCGGTTCGGCGTCGCTGACGCTGAGGCGGAACGTGTAGTCGCCGAGCTCGGTGAAGCCCGAGGCCGTCGTCGCCGGTTGGTCCGAAGACGTGAGCGTTGGGGCGGCCCCTTCGGGCTTCGAGACGATCGTCCACTCGTAGTCGAGTCCGCCGCCTTCGGGGAGGCCGTCATCGACGACGTTTCCGGTGAGCAGCACGGTGTCGTCGATCGCCAGCGTGGCGACAGGAGCCGTGATCCCGACGATGGGGCGGATGTTCTCCGAGCCGTCGCCTGCAATGTCGCCGACTTTCGACACCCGGTACCGGAGCACCCAGCGACACGTCTCCTCCACGAAGGAGAACGGACCGGTGTCGAGGACACGCATCTCCCCCTCACGGTATCCGGGGAGCGTACGATCCACGGGAACCCGGGAGTCGGTGAACTCGCCCGCCGCATACTTGGCGAGGACGATGACCTCCCGCAGCTCGGATGTCCCGATGTCCGCCGTGAACCGCGCCGTGTCGTACTTCCCGTCCTTGATGTGCGTGACGAACGCGACCAGCTGCGCCGTGTCGTTGGCGATGAGGTCGACGGTGCGAGAGATCGCCAGTTCGACGGTGTTGCCTGAGTTGAATCCGGTGTCGTCGATCTCGTAGGCCGTCTCGTCGTTGACGGTGATGTCGATGTCGTAGGTGCCTGAACCGTGGGCGTTGCAGTCCTGCTGGATGTCGAAGGAGTCCACGAGGATCTCGATCCGCTCTCCGATCTTCTGATCGGAGGGGGCGGGCACGGCCGTGCATTCGGTCACTTCGTATTCGGTGGTCTCGGACATCCGGGCGATGCTGTTGTCGCCCAGGTTGCGCAGTGTGTAGCTGAGCGGGCGATAGTCGGACAGGTCTGCCGACTGATCGAAGTACGCACCGATGTCGCCCTGGCGGATAAGGTCTCTGGCGTTTTGCGAGCTTCCGCCGATCGTCACGACCTGCATGCGGGAGTCGGCCAGGATCTCCTGGTATCCGGCGGCCAGCGAGCCGCTCACCTTGAACACCCCGCCGTTGTAGGCCGCGGCGAGTGCACCCATGATGCGGTCGACGGACTGCGTCGACGTCATCGACACCATGAGGATCCGACCGTAGGTCACATCGGCAACATATACAGGGAGGTTGTCGGGACCGAGCCGGCCCAGCGCCACCTGCTCGCGGAGCCGCTCCGGCGTGAAGTCGTCGCTGAACACCGCCGACGGAGTTTCGGGCAGGACAATCGAAACCGTGAAGGCTTTCTCGAGGAAGTAGGCGGTGACCGTGTTCTCGTTGGCTGCTCTCGACATCTCCAGGGCGGCCCTCACCCGGGCGGACATGTACTTGGCGGAAAGACCCATGCGCAGCGCCGCCTGAGTGGCCGAGTACGAACGCTCCTGCTCGAAGAAGACGCTGCCACTGGGGTCGAGGCCCCGATTCTCGGCGGCGGCGACCAACTCGCCGATCGCCTGCTGCACCGTCGCCACCGTGGGGTTCTCTACGGTCCTCGTGGTGTCCTCGGTGAGCAGGTTGATGCTCAGCGCCACCGGATCACGTTGACGGATGGGCAACTCCATGAGCGACCCGCGGGCCGACTTGTGTGAAGACCCCTGGATCAGCGCTCCCGGCCACAGGATGTTGACGTCCGGCTCGAAGACGACCAGTTCCCTCGGCGTGTCGGTCATCGTGTAGGGCGTGGTCTCGCAGTCGTATGTGACTCCTTCGAGGATCTCGTCGAACTCGGTAGTCGCCTTCCCGGGGATGGGCGCCGGTTCAGCGGGTTCCTTGGTTTGGGCGTACTCGTCCCACGATCCCCAACCTGTGATCTCCTTGTCGACCTCGTAGGCAGTGACCGGATCGAGGTGGAGCGCCCGTGTGAGGAACGAGGCCATCTGGCCTCTCGTCACAGACGCCTCCGGGCAGAATTGGTCGTTCATCGGAGGGTTGCACCCCTTCGTCACGCCTTCTGCCCCGAGTCGGTCGATGTCGGCTTCGAACACAGAGCCGTCATCGTCGGTGAACAGATTCCCACCCCCGTCGGTGGTGTACCCGAATGCTCGAACGAGGAACGCTGCCATCTGACCCCGGGTCACCGGGTCGTCGGGGCAGAACCGGTCGTTGACGGGCGGGTTGCACCCTCTCGCGACGCCGGCGAGTGCGACGGCATTGATGTCCGACTCGAACACCGAGCCGCCGTCATCGATGAAGTGGTCGGAGGCTCCGGTCTTCAGTTCCAACGCCCGTCGCAGGAATGCGGCCATCTGGCCGCGGGTCACCGACTGGTCGGGGCAGAACTCGTCGTTGAACGGCGGGTTGCACCCTTTGGTTATCCCGGCGGCGAACAGGCGCTCGATGTCGGATTCATGGACATTCCCTTCGTCGTCGGTGAACTGACCGAGCGGTGCAAGCGACGTGGCCTCACCGGGATCGGGGGCCGATGAGGCAACGGGCGTCGGGCCGAAGAAGAGCGCCACAACGACGAGCGCGACCATTGATCGAGGATGGTGCGACATTCAGGTACCTCCCCTTCGCACCGCCAGGCAGTCCTCGGAATCCCGACCCCTCGTCCTGCGTCGCACAGACCTGAAGTGGTGCCCGGCAACAACCGGGTCTATGTGTCCACAGTGCCGGGCAGTCGATCGAGCGGGTAGGGCCGAGCGCCATCTGTTGCTCGCGCGAAAGGGGCCCCGACCGTGTCGGTCGGGGCCCCTCGAGTCTTCGGAATCGGGAGAGAGGGAGAGAACCGAAGACTCAGCCGGCCAGCGCCTTGTCGGCGGCGCCGACCGTGATCTTGCGAGGTTTCGCCTGTTCGGCGACCGGGATCGTCACGGTGAGCACGCCGTGGTCGTAGCCGGCTTCGATCCGCTCGGGATCGAGTCCCTCACCAAGGAAGAACTGACGGCTGAACGTGCCCTGATGCCGCTCGCTCATCACGACCTGGGCCTCCTCGGCGGGCTGCCACGCACGCTCGGCCTTGACGGTCAGTGTGTTCTTCTCGACGGTGATGTCGATCGACTCGGGGTCGACTCCCGGGAGGTCGAAGTGCAGATAGAACCTGTCGCCCACCCGATACGCATCCACGGGCATGATGCTCCTGCGACCGGCAGGGAGCAGATCGCGAGTCATCCGATCGAGATCGGCGAAGGGATCGAACCTCAACAACATGGTGTGTCCTCCTTGAACGTTTCAGGTGCTACCAGTATCTCGCAGAAAACTTGATATGTCAAGACTTAGATTAAGTCAATCGAATCTGTGGGATCCGGAGTCGAACGCACCACCGACACGGTGACGACTGTGAGAACCGTTTCGCCGGTCACGACGTATACCCGACGAAGCAAGGGGAGCCGCTGGAGCGCGGCCGAGGAGAGAGGGAGATCAGAGATGATCCGTCGGATGATGGCGGTTTCGGTGGTGTCGTTGCTGATGGCGGCACTCGCAGTTCCGGTCCTGGCGTCGCATCAGGTGCCGGGTGGTTCGTTTACTGATGATGATGGGTCGGTGCATGAGGGGTACATCGAGGCGTTGGTGGCGGAGGGGATCACGACTGGGTGTGGTGAGGG
>JAOUGY010000494.1 GCA_029865445.1 Acidimicrobiia bacterium
AGTCTCCAGTCGCCAGTCTCCAGTCTCCAGTTCCGGAGTCGGGGTGGGGGAGACGCGCACAGCGCATCGCGCATCGCTGTCCTGTCTGACCTGATGACTCGCTGACTCGATGACTCGATGACCTGATGACCTGAGGACCGCCCCGAGCGGAGCTCGGGCTTCAGGAAACCATCGCCACCACGACGTCGGAACCCCGAGCTGCGGCCCGGTGGGCGAGCTTCTGGGCGGTTTCGGGATCGAGCATCCCGACATACGGATCGAACTGTCGCGCCAAGTCGGTGTCGCCGATCACCACTGCGGCGAGGATGCCGGTGCTGACCGCATCCGGATGCCGGCCACCACGCTCGAGGTAGGCAAGGCAGAGTCCGGCGGTCACCGCAGGAGGGAAAGCGCCCGCAGCTGCCGTGGTCCAGTTCCCGGTCGTGTCCATGAGGACGAGTGGGGTGAGGATCCCGGCATGGTCGAGCTCGAGCTCGCCCAGCGCTTTGAACAGCTCGGGCCACAACCCGAACGAGCGGGGCGCCCCTTCTACGATCTCCGCCGCCACCCCGAATGCCTCATCGACGCGGCCTGTCTCGAGGAAGGCGTTGGTCAGTTCGGACAGGAACGTCATCTCGTTTTCGTCGATCACATAGAGTGGGTCTGACGACTCGGTCACGGCTCGCCAATTGGCGAGGTCGATGATCGGCTGGTACTCGCCGATCCTGGCGACCGCTCGGGCGTATCCGATTGCACACAGTGGATCGCCGGGAACCAGGTCGAGACCGCGCCGGGCCATGTCGATCGCCCCGTCCACGTCTCCGTCGGCGACTCGGTCGATCGAGATGGTGCCGTAGACGTATGACTGAGCCTGTGGGTTTCCGCCGTCGATGAGTTCGAGCGTTGCCTCGAACAGCTCCCGCGCCAGCGGATCCTTGGGGTCGGCGAGGCGCACCGACCGTGCGTAGTCGAAGAGGGTGCGGAAGTTGCGAGTCTCTTCGTACTGGGCTTTGGCGATCTCGAGGTTTCGCTTTCCTTTGTTTCGTTCGGCGATGAACGCCGCCGAGTAGCCGATGTGGTTGATCCCGATCAAGTCGATGTTCGAGGTTTCGAGCATGCGCCCGTCCTGGTGTGTCGGGTACTCGTGGATCGCTCCGCTGAACACCGTGTCCTGGGCGGTGAAGATGCGAATGGCCCGGAAGACCGAGGTCGGTTCGTCCGAGAGGCCGCTCAGGTTGCGGATTCGGACCTTCAGGCCCTCGTATTCACGGTGGTACGTCGCGAGTTGGCGACGCAACACGGCCGGGTCCTCGCACACCAGGCGCTCGTCGGCGTCGATCTGCAATGCGAACAAGGCATCCCGGCACGTTTCCAGGGCGGTGGTCCTGGCGGCACCGAAGTCATTGGCCCACTCGATGTGGCGAACGTTGGCGCCGTAGCTCTCGGCGATTTCGACGGTCCGGTCGGTGGAGCCGGTGTCGCAGATCTCGATGCGGTCGACGATCCCGCTCAGGCTCTCGAGACAGTCGGCGAGGGTGTCCTCTTCGTTCTTCACGATCATCGACGCCACGAGAATCGGTCGGTCCGACTCCTCGGTCATCCGCTCGCGACACCCGCCGTCGTGGGCTACCACGGCGGGTGCCACCATGAACGGATTGGCAGGGTCGTGGAGGGTGGAGCGGGGGTCGGCTATCTTCAGCCGGGTGAAGGTGTGCAGTTTCGAGGCGGCGCCGTACATCACCGTCGTGCACACTCGATACGCCGATCGTTCCGACATCTGAGAAGCGAGCGTGTCGACCCTGTCCGCCGCCTGATCGGTCCGGGGCAGCGTGCCCACGAACGGGTCACACCCGATGTCGTTGGTGTAGGGGACCACAGGGGTTTCGTGTCGATCCCACGATTCGGCCATCCGCCTGGCGTTCCTCGGTGTCACCAGAGCATCGTCGTGGACGACGAGTACAGGATCCTCGCCCAGTGATTCGAGTGCGACGGCCAGGCCGGCGGTGCCGATCCCGTCAACGAGCTCCGCCCGATGATGGTCGATGGGGGAGGATCCCTGATCGAGGGCGGAGACGATGAGGATTCGGTCGGTGGAGCCGGCCAGTACCCGTGCGCGACGGAATGCGGAGCGGGTTACCCGGGTCGGCCCGTAGGCCAGGATGACGACGTGCATGCCGGCCCTGTCGGCCGATGGGCGTGCGCGCTAAAGCGATGGGTCGGAACCCATCTGGCGGAGGGAGGAGTGCGGGTCCCGGCGGAAGACCGCCGGGACCCGTTGGGTCGGGTCGCTCTACCTGAGGAGGGAAAGGACGTTTTGAGGGAGGGTGTTGGCCTGGGCGAGCATGGAGACGCCTGCCTGGCCGAGGATCTGATGGCGGGTGAAGTTCGCCATCTCCATGGCCATGTCGGTGTCGCGAATCCGGGATTCGGACGCCGTCAGGTTCT
>JAOUGY010000495.1 GCA_029865445.1 Acidimicrobiia bacterium
CCTCAACCGCACCCAGCTCTGGAGTCACTGGTCGGGCTACCTGGTGGTCGACAAGTTCCAGATGTCGGAGAAGTTCGAATACTTCGCAATCCGCAACGCGGTGGGAGTGTTTGACAACTCGCCGCTCTACAAATACCGCATCGCCGGAGCGGACGCCGAGAGATACCTGGCAGGCGTGCTGGCTCGCGACATCCGGACCTGCCGGCCGGGACACGCCCAGTACACGATCTGGTGTGACGATCGAGGTTTCGTCAACGAGGACGGAGTCATCCTGCGGACGAGTCCCGACGAGTTCATCCTCACCGCTGCGGAGCCGAACCTCGCCTATTTCCAGGATCTCATCGGATACGAACGGGTCGATATCGAGGATGTGACCGACGAGTGGGCTGCGCTGTCGGTTCAGGGACCTCGGAGCCGCCACGTTCTCTCCTCGCTGGCCCCGGAGATCGAACAGCTCGGGTTCTTCGGTCTCACGCCGGCCAAGGTCGCGGGCGCATCGACGCTCGTGTCGCGCACCGGGTTCACCGGTGATCTGGGGTATGAGCTCATGATCCCCACCGACGATGCCCTGACCGTGTGGGATGCCGTGATGGATGCCGGCCGCGACCACCGCATCCTGCCCTTCGGTCAGATCGCTCTCCTGATGGCGCGTATCGAAGCCGGGCTCCTGCTGATCAGAGCCGATTTCGAACCGAGCCGATATGCCATGAACGACGAACACCGGTCCACCCCGCACGAGTTGGGACTCGGCTGGATGCTCAAAGACCTGGGTGACCGCTCGTTCATCGGACGCAGAGCCATCGAGCGCGAGGTTGCAGCCGCGACGTCGAGATGGAAGACGGTGGGCCTGCGCGTGGATCCCGGCGACCACACGTCGAAGTACACAGAGGCAGGGCTCGTTCCACCGAAAGACCACACGCCCGTCGCCGAAGACATGATGGTGTACGACGACGAGGCGCGTCGGGTGGGCTACGCCACCAGCTTCATGTACTCGCCGATGCTCCAGACCCACATTGCGCTCGCCAAGGTCAAGCCCGAGTACGCCACGATCGGCACCAAGGTGAACCTCGAGTTCACCATCAATCACCAATACACCCAGGTCGCGGCCCACGTCGCTCGCAACCCGATGTTCAATCCCGAGAGAAAGACTGCCTGACATGACGAGTGAAGATCGGACCTACGACGTCATCGTCATCGGCGGTGGACACAACGGTCTCACCAATGCCGCCTACCTGGCGAAAGCCGGGCTGAAGACGCTCCTGCTCGAACGGCGTCACCTCGTGGGTGGTGCCGCCATCACCGAGGAGCTGAAACCCGGTTTCAACTTCACCACCTTCTCCTATGCGCTCAGCCTGTTGCGCCCCGAGATCGTCCACGAACTCGAGCTCACCAAGCACGGATTCATGCCGTTGCTCATGCCTTCCACGTTCGCGCCCATGGAGAACGGCGACTATCTGCTGCTGGGTCAGGACCACAACGAGAACTTGAAGGAGATCGCCCGACATTCGAAGCGCGACGCCGACGCCTACGAGCAGTACGAATATGACGTCACGCGAGTGATCCAGGCGGTCCGGCCCCTGTTCGATCGGATGGCACCCAACATCCTCGGCAAGTCGGCCGAGGAGCTCATGGAGATGGCGGAGCTCGCCCAGCACCTTCGAAGTCTCGAACCGCGGGTCCTCCACAATCTCGTTCGCCTGCTCACGGGAAGTGCCGCTTCGTTCCTCGACGACTACTTCGAGTCGGACATCGTCAAGGGGCTGTTCGCCAGCTCCGGCATCATCGGTACGAAGGTGGGGCCGATGTCCCAGGGCTCCGGACTCGTCCTGTTGTTCCATTCGATGGGCGAGCACGACGGAGCATGGGGGAGTTGGTCGTTCCACAAAGGTGGCAACGGCGGTTTCACGCAGGTCCTCGCCCGAGCGGCTCGAGCATTCGGAGCCGAGGTCAGGCTCAATGCCGAGGTCGATCAGGTGATGACCAAGGACGGCCGCGCCGTCGGGGTCGCCCTGGTGGACGGGACGGAGCTTTACGCTCGGGCGGTGGTGAGCGCCGCCGACCCTCGCCGTACCTTCACGAAATTCGTGGATCCTCGTGAACTTCCGACGGAGTTCAACGACGCGATCCGGCGTTATCGATACCAGGGGACTTCGTCGAAGGTGAACTTCGCGCTCGACGGATCGCCCCGATATCCCGCACTCGGTGATCGGGAAGATCAGTACCGCGGCTTCATCAATGTGGGTCCGAGCCTCGAATACCTCGAGCGCGCCTTCGACGACGCCAAGTACGGCTGGTACTCCACCCGGCCGTACATCGATGGGTGCATCCAATCGATGATCGACCCCGACATGGCTCCCCCCGGCAAACACGTCATGTCGTGTTTCATTCAATACACGCCGTACCACTTGAAGGGCAGCG
>JAOUGY010000496.1 GCA_029865445.1 Acidimicrobiia bacterium
GCCACGGAAGGCACTACTTCGAGTATCCGACCGGAGTGGTGAACGGCCCCCTTCCGCCCGGCATGGTCGACCTGGACCGGAGGATCTTCGACATGGACGAGGCGGGCGTGGACCTTCAGGTCGTGAGCGTCCGCCCCCAGATGTTCGGACACTCGATCGATCCGAAACTGGCGGCGCGGCTGGCCGCGACACAGAACGAGGCGCTCGTCGACACGGTCGCCCGGCGCAGCGACCGCCTTCACGCCATGATCTCACTGCCCTTGATGGACCCCAAGGCGTCGGTCGACGAGATACGACGAAGCGCCTCCAACCCGCTTGTACGCGGAGTTCTCCTCGATTCCAACATCGGCGGCGCCAACCTCGACGAGGATCGATTCGATCCGATCTGGACTGCGCTCTCCGATACCGACATGCCGATCCTCGTGCACCCGTACCAGGCGGACGTCGCCGGCATGGATCGGATGATGCGCTACTACCTGTTCAACCTGATCGGGAATCCCCTGGACTCGACCATCGCCCTGGCGTCGGTCGTATTCGGCGGCGTCCTCGACCGCTTCCCCGCGCTCCGGTGGTGTTTCGTCCACGGAGGCGGATACGCGCCCTACCAGCTCGCCCGGTGGGATCACGGCTGGCGGGTGCGGGCCGAGGCTCGGGTTCATCTGGATGAAACCCCGTCATCGCGGTTCGGCCGGCTCTACTTCGACTCACTCACCCACTCTCCGGCCCCGCTGCGGATGCTGGCCGAGCTGGTCGGATGGTCACAGGTGATGGTTGGCACCGACTACCCCTTCGACATGGGTGACAGCGATCCGGTCGCATCGATCGACCGCCTCGATCTGGACGAGGCGGCGCGTCGCGGAGTCCTGGAGTCGAACGCCCGCCGCTTCCTGCGGTGAATCAGTCGTGGGCGCGAAGGCGTTCGAGCCGTTCTGCGCGAATCTGACGCCGCACCCGGGCCTGGCGTCGCCTGCGTTCGTCTTCTTCGGAATCGGTGAGCAGCTCCGGGACCGCAACGGGATGCCCGTCATCCCCGAGCGCCACCATGACGAGATAGGCGCTGGTGGTGTGCCGCCGGTCTCCCCCTGCCAATGGCTCTGCCTCCACCCGCACGCCCACCTCCAGTGAGGTTCGGCCCACGTCATTCACCCGGGCCGACACCACCAGGATGTCGCCGACGTGAACCGGGGCGAAGAACGAGAGCTCGTCGATCGCCGCGGTGACACAGGGGCGCCCGGCGTGGCGGAGGGCGGTCGTTCCCGCGGCGGAGTCGACCTCACGCATGATGACACCGCCATGCACGTTTCCGAGCATGTTGGCGTCGAGTTGGGTCATGGTGCGAGCGAACGTGACCGCGCTCTCCGAGGGACGTTTGGGGTTCATGGCGACACAATACGGCGCTGTCGGGCCTCGTGACCGGTCGCGGTATCGAGCAACGCAGCTCTCAAGCGGCCGGTGGCATCGCCCTTCTCCGCAGGTCGAGCGCGGAGTGGGCGACCATCGCAGCCAGAACGATCGAGCCGCCGATCAGGGTGGCGATCCCGGGCCGCTCACCAACCACGAGCCACGGCCAGATCGGACCGAGCACCGGTTCGAGAAGCGCCACCATCGCCACCTCGGCGGGAGGCGCCACCCGCGCCCCAAGAGCGTAGAGAGCCAGCCCGAGTCCGAGTTGGATCGCGCCGAAGGCCGCAAGCAACACGAAGTCGCCGGCCGTGACCCGCAAGGATCCGGCTTGAGTGGCGGCCACCACCAGCGCGATCAGTGTCCCTACCGCCATCGCCGGGGTCATCAGGATGTGTTGGTACTTGCGGATTGTGACGGTGGCCACCGCCAGCCCAACGGGCATGAGCACCGCGAGCGCGTCGCCGGTCAGGGAACTGCTCGGCCCGGGACCACCCACCATGACCGCCACTCCGAGCAGGGCCAAGAACATCAGAAACCAGGTCCGCCTCCGAACGGACTCGCCCAGGACGAGCCGAGCCAGAGCGGCTGCGAGCAGGGGCGCGGTGGAGAGGATCACCAGACTGTTGGCGACGCTGGTCTTTTCTATGGCAATCACCAGGGCGATCGAGGCCGTGGCGAACCCGCCGGCCACGATCAGGCCAGGGCCTCCGACGCTACGGAACGAGCGGCGTGTCTCCCGTCGATCTCTGGCGATCACGAAGCCGGTGATCGCCAGGGTCGCCCACACGGATCGCCAGAAGATGATGGTCCATGAATCGGTCGTCTCCACGAGCCGCAGCACGACACCCCCCGTGCTCCATATGACGGCAGCGGAGCCGACGAGAAGGAGACCCCGGGTCGTTGATGTGGTCATGGAGCCGGCAAGCTACCAACACCGATCACAACTCCGGGAGGAGAGCGTCGAAGAGCGCCGCAAAACGCGCAGACGCCTCCCGGGCGGCCTCGATCAC
>JAOUGY010000171.1 GCA_029865445.1 Acidimicrobiia bacterium
TGCGGGTGTCAGGCGCGCCTGACATACTCCCAGAGGCATTAACACTATCAACGTAGTGTTTAGAAGCAGCGAATTACGGAGACGATGATGAAACGCTCGCTCGCGCTGACGGCGGCGCTTGCGCTGATGTTGGTTGCATGCGGCACGGCGACGCCCGCCGATGAGGACACCACGACCCCCATCGGCGAAGACGCCAACCGCAGCCTCACCCTGTATTCCGGTCGATCCGAAGACCTCGTCGCCCCGCTCGTGGAACGATTCGAGTCGGAGACGGGCATCGACGTCGAGGTCCGCTACGCCGGGTCGGGAGAGCTGGCAACGGTGCTGGCCCAGGAGGGGGAATCCACACCAGCGGACGTGTTCTGGTCTCAGGACCCGGCATTCGCCGGAGCGGTCGCTCTCGCCGGTCTCTTTGAACCGCTTCCCGCCGAGATCCTCGACCTGGTCGACGCCAGATACTCGGATGGCGAAGGCCGCTGGGTGGGCGTGACGGCTCGCAACCGCGTGTTCGTATACAACCCGACATTGGTCGACGCCCTACCCGCCGACATCTGGGCGCTCACCGACCCCGAGTGGAAAGGCCGCATCGGCGTCGCCCCCACGAACGGCTCGTTCGTGGCATTCGTGTCGGCGATGCTGGCAACCGAAGGTCGCGAAAGGACGCTCGCCTGGCTCGAGGGTGTCGCCGCCAACGAGCCGCAGATCTTCGACGGCAACTCGCCGATCGTGGCAGCAGTCGATGGTGGCGACGTAGACGCCGGGCTCGTCAACCACTACTACCTCCTCCGTCTTGCGGCTGAGCAGAACGGCGCCACCGCCATCAACCACTCGTTCGAGAGCGGCGACCCGGGCGCGCTCGTGATGCCGTCTGGGGCCGGGTTGATCGCCGGCGCCGACAACCGAGACGAGGCGCTCGAATTCATCGGATTCCTGCTCGCAGAGGAGAGTCAGCGGTACTTCCTCGATGAGGTCTTCGAGTATCCCCTCGTGGACGGAATCGGCACCCCCGAAGGACAGCTGCCGCTCACCGACCTGCCGACGCTCGACCTCGACCCAACCGCCCTCGCCGAAGTAGTCGATGATGCCACCAGCCTGATCGCCGAGGCCGGACTCACCTGATGGTCGCCGGAACGGCGCAACCGGCCGTGCGTTCGGCGCGGGGCCGGAGGGCATCACCGGTGTTGTGGCTGCTCGCCGGTGCCGCAGTCCTCCCGTCGCTCATTCCGATCGGGCTGCTGGTGTGGACCACCATCACCGCCGGTGCCGACGCCGGGGGCATACCGGTGAGCCGCTTGGGGGAGCTCGCGGCGTCGACGGCCGTTCTCGTGGTGGGCGTGACCGTCGGTGCCGGCGTCATCGGAATGGGGACCGCCTGGATCACGACCCGTACCAACCTCCCCCGCCGGAAGTTGTGGGCGACCCTCGTGTCGGTCCCGCTCGTCATCCCCTCCTATGTCGGTGCGCTGTCGCTGTTGGGCGCCGGAGGCAACCAGGGCGCCCTCAGCCAGGTCCTGACGGCGATCGGCTTGCCTGCACTCCCACAGATCAGAGGCGGCTGGGCGGCATGGGCGGCCCTCACCCTTTGGAACTACCCGTTCGTGCATCTGCTCGTGACTTCGGTCCTCACGCGAATGGACCCGGCTCTCGAGGAGGCGGCACGAGGTCTGGGGGCCTCCCGCCGCCGCGCGTTCTTCACGATCGTGGTGCCGCAGGCTCGGCCCGCCCTGACGTCGTCGATGCTCCTCGTCGCCCTGTACACGTTGTCGGACTTCGGGGCCGTCTCGCTTCTCGGATACGAAACGTTCACCCGCGCCATCTACACCCAGTTCCGGGGCCGGATCGACATCACTCCTGCCCTCTTCTTGTCTGGGGTTCTCATGGTTCTCGCACTGGTGCTCGTTGCCGCCGAACGTCGAGGACGAGGAGCAAAGGTCCTCCGAACGGAGCGGCCGGCCCGATCTCCCAGGATCGTGACACTGTCGCTGCGGCAACGAATCGCGGCCCGGGTGTTCATGGGAACGGTGGTCGCCGGTGCGCTCGCCCTTCCCGCCGGGGTTCTGGCGTGGTGGGCGGCACGGGGGATCACCGACAACCTCGGTTCGATTTCTGTCGGTGCCGAGACGGCGAACGCGGTGACGGCGGCCGCCATCGCCGCCATCGTCACCGTCGTGGCGGCGATACCGGTGGGCGTTCTCACCGTCCGCCATCCCGGACGAGCGTCTGGCCTGCTGGAGTCGGTCACCTGGTCCACCTACTCGCTTCCTCATCTGGCTGTGGGGCTCGGGTTCCTCGTCTTCGCTCTCCGGGTGGCGCCGTTCGCCTACCAGAGCCTGCCCCTACTGGTGACCGCGTACCTCGCCATGTTCCTTCCCCAGGCCCTCGGCGCCGTCCAATCGGCGCTGCGCCGGGTGGGATCGCACCTGGAGGAGGCGAGCCGCAGCCTGGGACATCGCCCCTGGGTCGGCTTCCGCAGAGTCGTTCTTCCGGTGATCGCGCCAGGCATGCTCACCGGCGGAGCACTCGTGTTCCTGACCACGATGAAGGAGCTCCCGGCGACGCTCATGCTGCGGCCGACCGGGTTCGAAACCCTGGCGGTCCGCATCTGGAGCACGGCGTCCGAGGGTCTCTACACTCGCGCCAGCGTGGCCTCGCTCGTGCTGCTGACGATCTCGGCCGCCCCGGTGTACATCCTCGTGACACGCGACCTGGAATGACAGAACAGGCCAACCCCACCATCCGAGCGCGAGAAGTGTCGAAACGATTCGGTAATACGGTCGCGCTCGACGGGTTTTCCCTCGACGTGTGGAAGGGCGGATTGCTCACCCTTCTCGGCCCATCGGGCTGTGGCAAGACCACGGCTCTGAGGATCATCGCCGGGTTCGACCGACCCGACAGCGGTTCCGTGGACCTGAACGGAACACCGGTGGTGAGCCCCGGGTTGTACACGCCGCCCGAGCGACGCTCGGTCGGGATGGTGTTCCAGGACTACGCGCTGTTCCCCCACATGACGGTGGAGCAAAACATCGCCTACGGACTCGGGAAGGACCGGCGCCACCGGATCGCCGAGGCCCTCGAATTGGTCGGACTGTCTGCCGTCGCCAAGAGACACCCTCACGAACTATCGGGCGGGCAGCAGCAGCGTGTCGCTCTCGCACGGGCCATCGCCCCCGAACCCGAGGTCATTCTCTTCGACGAGCCCTTCTCGAACCTCGACGCGACCCTCCGCGATCGGGTTCGTCGCGAACTCCGCTCGATCCTCACCAATGCGGACGCAACCGCCGTCTTCGTGACCCATGACCAGGAAGAGGCGCTCGCGATGAGCGACGTGGTGGCCGTCATGCGTGAGGGGAGGGTGCTTCAGGCGGCGCCACCGGATCTGCTGTACCGACGACCCGCCGACCCGTGGACGGCCGCCTTCATCGGTGACGCCGACTTTCTGGACGGCCACGCCTCCGGTGGCCAGGTAGCCACCGCCGTTGGCGTGTTTCCCACCGATCTCACCGGTCGCGTCTCGGTGATGATCAGACCGGAAGCAGTCCGGATCGACCCCGATCCAGCGGGTGCCGCCCGTGTTCTCGACCGCGAGTACTACGGCCACGATCAACTGGTGACCGTGGCTCTCGAGAACGGATCGATTGTGCGCAGCCGGATGGGTCCCTGGCCGGTACTCGATGTGGCAACCCCCGTCACCATCTCGATCGGCGAGACCTCGATCTTTCCCGTACCCGGAGACCCGTCTTGACCACCATCCTCGCCGTCGTCGCGGGAACCACCGCCACGTTGTTCGCAGTCGACCTGGCCCTTGACGCCTGGCGGAAGCGAACCCCCCACGCCATGGCCTACACCGCCGGCATGGCCGCGTTCGCGGCTGCCACCTGGGCTCTGGCGATCGGCGACACGACAGGCTGGACGTCCTCCAGCTACCGGGTTTTCTTCCTCTTCGGCACGGTGATCAACGTCATGCTCCTCGCAGTCGGCTCGATGTTCCTCGTGGTCGGCCGGAGAGCGGGACACGCTTTTCTTCTGTTCACGGGGGCGATCTCGGCCATGGCGACAACGCTCATCACCACGGTCCCGTTCGTCACCGAACTCCCCGCGTCGGGTGTGCCGGATGACATGTGGGGCCCGGAGGTCGAGTTCGGACCGACGCTGTTCGCCGTGATCGGGGGAGCCGTCGGCGGCACGACGATCATCATCCTCGGCCTGGTGAGCGCCATCCGCTTCTGGCGAAAGAACCCACGGATCGTGACTGGTAACGCCTTCATCGTCGCCGGCACCCTCGCGGCCGCATCCGGGGGCAGCCAGCTCGGCTTCCTCGACGAGGCTGCCACCTTCGAGCTGTCACTCATGGCGGCCGCACTCCTCATCTGGATCGGCTACCGGGTGACGCGGTCCGGTCGCAGTGCCACTCCCCCGTCACCCACCATCGTGCTCGCGGGACCTTCGATCGAGAGCCTGGAGCGGGCGCATGCCGAACTCATGATCGGAAAGCTGGAGCGGGCGGGGTACCGGGTCATCTGTCCGGCCCGTGACATCGAAGACTGGGGAAACGTGGGGTACACCCCGAAAGAGGCCATGGCCCACACCCGCCGCGCAATCGACGGTGCGGAGGCCGTGGTGGTGGACCTGCACCACGGCTATGGGGTTGTGGCGGCCGGATACGCATATGCGGTCGGCGTGCCCGTGCTCATGGCGGCGCCTGAGGGGACACGCATCCCCCGCCCGCTCCAGGGGATCGCCGACGGCGAAGTGCACTACCGGTCCATCGACGACCTCGTGGACAGACTCGCTCAGATGCTCCCGCCGGGCGCTCCCGTGGGAATACCCGGCCGAGAAGCGGTCACCCGCTGAGCCGCCCAGATCAGCACCACCCACCCCGCGGCGAGTGCGGTGTGCACGAGGCGAAACCCGAGCGTGTTCGGCTGGCTCCACACCACCCACAGGGAGCGAACCCAGATGGCCGCCGTCCACAGCGCAAAAACGAGTACCGCCGGCCTTGCGAACCGACCTGAGATCAGCGCCCATCCCGCCAGGATCCCGACGAGGAGCGAGCCTCCGATGCGAATCCAGGAACCCACGTCGGTAGCCGGGGCCTGGCCCAGGAGACCGACCCGACCACCCCAACTGACGAGCGTCCAAGCCAGGATCGCCCATCCCACGTTCCGACGTGACATCATCTGACAATGCTACGACCGATCGGAGTGCTCCTCGCCGGAGGTGCATCCACACGTATGGGGACCGACAAGGCAGACGTTGCCGTGGCTGGGAAGGCCATGGCAGACTGGGTTCTCGCCGCTCTGGGTCGGGTGTGCGACCGCGTGGTGGTCGCAGGCCGAGTAGAAGGAATCGGTCCCGTCGAGGGCATCCCCGATCCTTTCGAGGACCGTCGCGGCCCCCTCGCCGGGCTGGTGGCGGCGCTGGAGCGGGAGGCGGCGCCCGTGCTGGTGGTCGCCACCGATCAGCCCTGGGCGCGCACGGCGACGCTCGAACGCCTGGCAGAGATGGTGGACGATCTGCCGGTGGTACCCATCGGCCGTGACGGCAGCCGCCAGACGACATGTGCGGTGTACCCGCCCGGCATCCTCTCGGTCGCCCTCGACGAACTCCTCGCCGGCAGCTCGATCCAGGCAGTGCTGGACCGGACGGCATTCACACCCGTCCACCCCGACACCTGGCTCGCCTGGGGCGAGGACGGACGGTCGTGGTACTCGGCGGACACTCCCGACGCCATCGAACACGGCCTGAAGGTGTACGGGCCCCCCGGATCGGATGTGCCCATCGATCAACCGCCGACTTAGCTCATCTCACCGGATCACTGGCGTCGTATTGCGTTGATGCTGAAGACACGCTCTGAGCTGGGCGAACGCTGATTGAACGTTTGTCATCACCGTTGGTTCTCTGGCGTTCTGTTCCGTCCTCCCACGGAAAATCCGCGGAACGCTGGGAACGGCTGCCTTGTTGACAAAGAAACTGCGAGAGCCTGACCAGTAGGGGCTCTCTAATCGCGGCCCCGGCACACGCGGTGTCAACCCAGTATCTGGAATCACATCCACAGTGCCGGATCACGCGCTAGAGAGAATGGGTCCAATCCCTCTAGTGGAAATTGGCTCGAAGGCCCACGATGCCATCACGTAGATACGTCTGAGCTGGCTGGCAGTAGGGGGTTGCAGACTTGCCGAATGCGGAACTCCTTGTTCATCTTGCCGAGATTGCCGGTGTGTTCGTCGGTTTTGGCGCACTAATCAGCATCCGCAGCGATACCACCACCGACGAATACGAGTTGACGATGATCCGGATGATCGTCTGGACTGGCGTCGTGGTTGTTGTCACCGCCCTGTTCCCTGTGATCCTCTCTGATTACGGCATCGATGGACACGGATTGTGGGTTTCTTCCAGTGCCGTGTTCCTTGTTCTCTTCTGGGTGGGAGGGGCAGGGACGGACCGTCTCAATCCGGAAAGAACCAGGTACCTCGCAACTCTTCCCCACAAAGGCCGAATACGGCTCGAGATTCCGGCACTGTTCCTCTGGGTTCCTATGAACATCGCTCTCGTCTTTGTTCTCTTCGGCTCCTTCCCTGACCGGGAACCCGTCCTTTACGCGACGGCAGTAGCTCTCAACTTGATCATGGACGCACTCCTGCTCCTCTATCTGGTGTTCCGTCAGGGACGTCCCCAGCCTGTCAGGCGACCGGTCGACAAGGACCAAGAGGAGCGGGTCGCCTCCTAGTAGAGCTGTGCCGAAGCGACCCAAACCGCACCGGCGGGTCATTCGAAAGACAACCCCAAAGGGTGTCAGCCGATTCGCGAGCCAGACCCGCTCCTCGAACAAACCAACCCTACGCACAGGCCGAGGGTGACAGCCCTCACGTAACGGTCAGCGCACCCAAACCCATCCTCCCTGCCGGATCGAGTGCACGATCGCCACACCCAGAGGCATTGCGACACGCGCCGATATGTGCGCTAAGTGAGGGTGAGGCGCCTAGCACTCGTCGAAGCCGAAGCCGGCAGACATCTGACTCACAGCCGCACCCGGTAGCGAAGGATCGCGGTCGAGGTGACCGCGGATGACGAACGTTTCCTCGGGCCACCATATCGAGGTGAGGGAAGATGTGGCTGTCCAGTGCCAACCCGGCGGCACCTCCTCGGCTTCGGTCTGGAGCCAGAGGTCGGAGCCGTAGGCCGTCCGCAGGTCGGCGACGGATGAATCGATCTCGACTCCCTCCAGCGTGGAGAGCACGGGACCCACCGGCGCGCCCGGACCCGCATACACCCAGCCGTTGAAGTAGGGGTCAGTCTTCTCCCAGCTGCCGCCCGAGGGATCTTGGTCGCTGAACATCACCTGGAGCTGCGGCCTGCCCCAGGATATGAAACGGGCGTACTCGATAGCGGGATAGCCCGTGGCGACGAACAGCTTGACTCCTTCTGGAAGGTCAGCCGGGGTGAGGACTCTGTCGCTCGACGGCGGTCCGAGCACCGCGGTGAGCTGGTCGACGGCTGCCTCAACCGGGTCACCGAACTTCACGAGTCCGAGCCCGTCGGGCCGCAGCACGAGCGGCGGGTCATAGAACACGGGGACACGGACTTCGGTGACGTGGCCACGCTGATCGTCGGCGGCGACGCTGACGAGGTTGCCACCCGGATTGAGGACGAGGACGACCCACCAGTTGCCGCGTGTGTCTACCTCCGCCTCGTACCGGCCAGACGCGGTTACCACACAGCCAGGATCGGTAGTCCCTTCGAAGCGGATCACCCGTTCCCCGACGTGCTCGCCGGCGCCCGGGTACGTCACGGCGAGTGCCGGCGTAGACGTGATCGTGGTCGTGTCAACCGGCGCCGGCGTGGTCGTGTTGATCGTTGTGGTCAAAGGCAGGGACGGGGTTGGTGTCTCCGTGGTCGATACAAGC
>JAOUGY010000172.1 GCA_029865445.1 Acidimicrobiia bacterium
TTCGGTGGGTCCGCGCAGGTGGGGATGGCGGAAGTCGAATCGGCGGATGCCGTTGTTGGTCGTGCGGTCCACTTTGGTGGGTTGTTGTGACCGGTGATGGTGGATGTCGAGCCTGGCGGAAGCCGGTGCCCCGACGGTGGTTCACTTCGGTGGATTGCGGGATGGGTGGCGGTGGATGCCACATCGGCGGATGCGATGTCTGCCTGGGTGGGACCACTTCGGTGGGTCCGCGCAGGTGGGGATGGCGGAAGTCGAATCGGCGGATGCCGTTGTTGGTCGTGCGGTCCACTTTGGTGGGTTGTTGTGACCGGTGATGGTGGATGTCGAAGGGTTTGGACGAGGGTTTTCCCGCAAGGGGCCCGGTACCGAACCCGTGGGACGGAACCGGCACCACACACCGGGACCGAACCGACTTCGATGGCCTTCGGGCCGTCGAGCGGGAACCCCGAGAGGGTCGAGGAACTATCCATGGCTCCCTCGGGGTTTTCTCGCGTCTTGGGCCGATCGGCCGCTCCCCGAGGGCTCGGTCCGGTACGCTGAACCCGTGTCCTACCCAGAACGTCTCCTCGGTCCCGACGAACAGATCGTGCGCGCCTTCAAGCCGCATTGGCTCGTGCTGGCTTCGCCCGTATTCATGGGTGTCCTGGCGATCGGATTGTCGATTGGGGCGTCGACGCTTCTCGATGACCCGGCGCGCTGGATCGCCCCGCTGGCCCTCCTGACGATCTGGGTGGTGGCCTCGATCCGCCGCATCCTCGACTGGCTCACCACGCAATACGTGGTCACCAACGAGCGTGTCATCTTCCGCGCCGGCGTGTTGAGCCGGCGCGGCAAAGAGATCCCACTCGAGGTCATCAACGACGTGGCGTTCACCCAGTCCGTCTTGGAGCGGGTGTTCCGATCCGGGGACCTCCTGATCGAGTCCGCCGGCGAGATGGGGCAGAGCCGCTATTCGAACATTCCGGACCCCGAAGGGCTCCAGTCGCTCATCTATCAGGTGCGCGAGACCCGGATGCAGACCGTGAAGGGCACGGCGGCGTCGTTCGTGTCCGAACTCGAAGGATTGGCACGGCTCCGTGAACGGGGCGTCCTCACCGACGAGGAGTTCGAGGCACAGAAGCGAAAATTCCTCGACCAGGGGTGATCACGTGCCCCACATGATGGACGACTTTCCGCTCAACCTGTCCACGCTGTATGCGCGCGCCGTCCGGCTGTTTCCCGATCAGGAGATCGTGTCGATGGAGCCGGGAGGCGAGGTCCGGCGATCGACATACAGCGAGACCGATGTCCGGATCCGACAGCTCGCAAGAATCCTCGCGGATCGTTTCGGGCTCGGTGCCGGCGACCGCATCGGCACGTTCGCTCCCAACAACCTTCGTCACCACGAGTTGTATTGGGCCACGGCATGCACGGGTCTCGTCTGTCACACGATCAACATCCGCCTGTTTCCCGATCAGATCGAGTACATCGTCAACCATGCGGAAGACCGTGTCATGTTCATCGAGCCGGATCTCGTTCCGCTCATCGAACCGATCGCCCATCGGTTCGAGACGGTGGAGGCGTTCGTGATCCTCGGTGATCGAGTTGTGGGGTCGCTCCCCAACACCGTCGCCTACGACGAACTGTTCGAAGGGGTCGAACCGATTGCGGGGTGGGAGCTTGTCGACGAGCGCTCACCCATGATGTTCTGTTACACGTCGGGCACGACCGGCAACCCAAAGGGCGTCGCCTACACGCAGCGCAGCACCTACCTGCACACCATCAGTCATCTGGCCTTCCTGCCCATCGGCCCGTCCGACAACGTGATGCCGGTCGTGCCGATGTTCCACGCCGCGGCCTGGGGGTATCCGTTCATGGCCACGGCTCAGGGCGCCAAGATCACCTACCCGGGCGCCGACCTCAGCCCGGCGGCGTTGGTTTCTCTCGTCGAACGGGAACGAGTCACGTTCTCGGCGGGTGTCCCGACGGTCTGGCTTGGGATCCAGCATCACCTCGACGCCCATCCCGAAGCGGACGTGTCGTCGATCCGGGCGTTCCTGTGCGGAGGTTCGGCGGTGCCGAGAGCAATGATCGACTGGTACTGGAAGAACCGCGGAATCCGGGTCGTCCAGGGATGGGGTATGACCGAGACCAATCCGGTCGCATCCACTGCAATCCTCACGCCTGCCCTGGAAACGCTGCCGTGGGAGCGCCAGCTCGATTTCCTCGAGACCGCCGGCATCCCGGCGCCCGGGCTCGTGATGAAGATCGTCGACGAGCTCGGAGAGGAGTTGCCCCACGACGGCGAGGCTTTCGGTGAGCTTCTCATCCGCGGCCCGTGGATCGCCGCCGAGTACTACAAAGACGAACGGTCGCCGAGCTCCTTCGTCGACGGGTGGCTGCGGACTGGCGATGTGTGCAAGATCACCCCGGAGGGCTACGTCCGGATCACCGACCGTGCCAAGGACGTGATCAAGTCGGGCGGCGAGTGGATCTCGTCGATCGACCTGGAGAACACGATCATGGCCCACTCCAGCGTTGCCGAGGCCACGGTCGTGGGTGTGCCGCACCCGAAGTGGGGCGAGCGCCCGGTGGCTCTGGTCGTGCCCAAGCCGGGTCGGTCGACCACCGAGGCCGAATTGTTGGCCTTTCTCGAGAGTCGAGTGGCCAAGTGGTGGCTCCCCGATCGCATCGTCTTCGCCGAGGAGGTGCCGAAGACCGGGACCGGCAAGTTCGACAAGAAAGTCGTGCGCCAGCTGCCTGCCGTCACCGACCTCATGGAGCATTGGGACGCAGTCGAGGGGTGACCTCGTTGGTGGACTCCGATCCTGCGAAACACTGCCGTTTCCCCGGGGTCACAACAGCGTCGTCCTCATTACAATGAGCGCGGTGTTCGAGGCTATTCAGAGTATCGATTCGAGGAGCACGCCGGGGTCTCCGGTGGTGGAGACCCAGCTGGGCGTGTTCGACACGGAGGCCGATGCCATCGAGACGGCGCGTGAAGCCAGGCGATCCTTCTTCGAGGATGGTGGCTCAGACTTCGCTTGGTGGATCGTGCGTCCCATCGGGGCCAAGTTGGCCAATTGGATCTCTGATTCCAACAGCGACAAGGAATTCGTGCTCGACCTTCGGTCGGGCCAGCTCGTGGAGCGCTGATCGGGGGGTGATGGGGCCCGCCGTAACCCCACTAGCCTGGCTCCACATGGCGCCCCGCAGTTCCTTCCAGCCAGCCCAACGCCCGTGACCACGCTCGCCTCCATGGGATCGATCCATCGCGCCTTTGGTTGGTACGCGGTCGGGATCATGGCGATCATCGGGATCTGGGGCTTGACGTTGGCCGTGGTGAAGCGAGAGCCCGGACGATCGTTCTGGGCCGGCTTCGCCGTCGCCACCGTCGCCGTCGTGAGCCAGGTCGGCTTGGGCACATACGCCTTGAGTGTGGAAGGCGTCGATCCGGGCAACCAACACGTCTTCTACGGGGTCGTGATCATGTTCACGCTCGCCTTCGCCTACATCTACCGCGCCCAGTTCGCGAAACGACCGGGGCTTTCCTACGGATTGCTGGCGCTGTTCCTCATGGGCCTCGGTATGCGTGCCATCTCCAACTTCGGCCAGTACTTCTGAGCCATCGGACCTGTCCGGTCTCTATCGTGGCGGCAGTGCCACAGACCGGCGCCCAGAAAGGACACCCATGCTGCTGGACGGCAAACGACTTCTGATCACCGGAGTTCTGACCGATGACTCCATCGCCTGGCACACCGCCCGGATCGCTCAGGAGCAGGGTGCGAACATCGTGTGCACAGGATTCGGCAGGGGATTGCGTCTCACCGAACGTTCCGTTCAGCGACTGCCAAACGCCTGCGACGTGCTGGAACTCGACATCAACGACCCGGACCACGTCGAGGCGATGCGCGCCGATCTGACGGATCGGTGGGGTGCCGTCGACGGGGCGTTGCACGCTATTGCTTTCGCTCCGGCGGACGCCCTTGGTGGGAACTTCCTCGCAACCCCGGTCGAGAGCGCCCAGACCGCTTTCACCACCTCTGCCTTTTCGTACAAGACCCTTGCGGTGGGATTGTTGCCGCTGATGGAGGCGGCCGGGGGAGGTGCGTTGGTGACCCTCGATTTCGACAACACCCAGGCGTGGCCGGCGTACGACTGGATGGGTGTGTCCAAGGCCGCGCTCCAGGCCGTCACTCGTTACCTTGCGAGAGACCTGGGCCCGAAGAACATTCGGGTGAATGCCGTCTCGGCGGGTCCGCTGGCCACGGTGGCCGCCAAGTCGATCCCAGGTTTCGAGGCGTTCCAGGACGCCTGGAATGGAAGGGCCCCGCTGAAATGGGACGAGACGAACCCGGAGCCGGTCGCCAAGATGGTCTGTGTTCTGATGTCCGACTGGGCTCCGGCGACCTCAGGTGAGGTGGTGCACGTCGACGGCGGATTCCACGCCATCGCCACCGGCGTTTCACAAGGCTGAGAGGTCACACCCTGCCGCGCTCGGTGGCCAGAAGGGCGCCGGCAGGCTGCAGGCTCACCGTGAACGTGGCTCCGCCTCCTGGCGTGTCCGAAACGGTGACCCTTCCGCTCATGGCTTCGGTCAGGCCCTTCACGATCGAAAGGCCGAGCCCCGTGCCACCCTTCGTTCGGGTGTCAGAACGCTCCATTTGGGTGAACGGTTCGAACACGCGCATGCGCTCGCCCGGTGGGATCCCGTCGCCGTGGTCGATCACATCCACGTCGATCCGATCCCGGAACGGCCGGGCCACCAACTCGACGGGGCTGCCGGGGGCGTACTTGACGGCATTCTCGAGAAGGTTGATGAAGACCCTGCGGAGATGGTCGGGGTCCCCCGTCACCTGCAGCGACGGCGGCTGCACCGAGATGGTGATGTCCTCGTCGCTCTGAATCGTGTCCGCGGCATCGATGAGAACCTGGCGGATCCCGACCGTCTCCATCGCCACGGGAATCGCCTTGCGGTCGATGCGGCTCACCATCAACAGGTCCTCGATGAGACGCTGGAGGCGTCCGGCCTGGCGTCGTGCGGAATCGAGAAGATCCTTGGCGAGGTCCGGTGACAGCTCCGGCCGGTTGACCGTGTCGAGCGAACCGATGATCGAGGTGAGCGGCGTCCTCAGCTCGTGACTCACCACCGAGACGAAGTCGGTCTTCATCTGGGCGATCTCCTGCATGCGGCGGGTCATCTCGGCGGCAGCCTCGTACCGGCCGAGCTGGCTGAGCACCAGCGCCGCGGGCGCCGCCAGCGAGGCGAACACCTCGAGCTGGTCCTCGTGGAAGGCCTCGGCGAGAGGGTCACCGACGGCGATCGCTCCGACATTGAATCCTTCGACCCGCAGCGGTGCCACCATCGCCTCCCTCAGCCCCAGCTCGCCGATCACCCCGAACTGTTCCGGGCTGTCGCTCACTCGGTCCAGGAGGATGGGCTTGCCGGATCGGAACACCTGGGGAACGATTCCGCCGGTCGAGATGGGGAGTTTGATGTCGCCGACGTCGAGGGTGTGCTCGTTGACCCACATCGGACTCATCACCTTGAGGGTGTGATCGTCGGGGTGATACAGGAACACCACTCCCACCTGGGCGCCCAGGTATCGACAGATGGTGCCGACGATCTGAGGGAGGCCCTCTGCGAGCGAATCGGCGCCCGCCAGCGTCGCCGTCACCGCGTAGAGCCGTTCGAAGTCTGCTCGTTGACTGTTGAGCTCTTCGAGACGCACGTAACTCCGGGTGGCCTCGCGGGTGTGTTCGAGACCGAAGAATCCGGTTGCCGCCGCCACCACGATGGCCGTGATCAACGGGATGGCAGCCTCTTGAGGGCTGATGATCGGGTCCGGCGGCACGATCGAGAGCACGATGATGAGGACGACCACCGATGCCACCACTGCGTGCCGGACAGGTTCGAGCGAAAGGCCGCTCAAGACGAGGACTCCGGCGAATGCCGGCATGGTAACCAGGAACATGCCTTCGGCCGTGGCGGTTGCGCCGAAGCCGACAGCGAGCAGGGTGAGCCAGGCCCAGGCGAGCCACGGTCCCGAGCTGCGCTGCATGAGGGCATCCCAGTTGGCGGCGGTTCCGAGGGCGAGCAGCACCACGAACCCGGCAGCCACGGTCAGCAGCGGTCGATAGTCCTCGATGTCGGGTTGACTGAGCCCGATCGCAATCAGCCCGATGACCAGGAGCCATGCGAGGAACACGCCGCGCCTCAGGGCAGCGGCTCGAAACCCGGCGATGGTGGGCAGCGCCGTGGATGCGGGGTGTTTCGTCATCAGTTGAACACCGCAACTGTATCCTCGGCGCCCGTGATCGTGTGGTTGAGCGTTCTCTGATGCCCCTGCGTGCTTTCGGCCCATTGTTCGGCCAGGTGTACGGGTCGGGGACTCCTGCCGTGATCGCCCTGCACGGATGGGGGCGGCGTGGTTCGGATTTCGACGCTGTCCTCGCCGGAGTGGACGCCGTGGCCTTCGATCTGCCGGGTTTTGGCGCCACGCCGGCGCCTGAGACGCCGATGGGCGCCGCCGGCTACGCCGACGTGGTCGAGACCGCGATCGCCGAGCTGGGGGAGGGACCGTACGTGGTGGTCGGGCATTCGTTCGGCGGTCGAATCGGTACGGTCCTGGCGGCCAGGCGGCCCGATCTCGTGCGCGCGCTGGTTCTCACCGGAGTGCCCTTGTTGCGGCGCGCCGAGGGCCGCCGGCCGCCTGCGTCGTACCGGTTGGTGCGGTGGCTCCACGCCCGAGGGCTGGTCTCCGACGCTCGCATGGAGAAGCTGAAACGCTCGCGGGGATCTGCGGACTACCGGGCGGCTACCGGAGTGATGCGAGACGTGCTCGTCACCGTCGTGAACGAGTCGTATGCCGACGAACTGGCCGCACTCCGCTGCCCGGTGACGCTGCTGTGGGGGGCGGAGGACACCGACGTTCCACCTTCGATTGCGGTGCGGGCGGCCGAGCTGATTCCGGGTCCGGTCACGCTGGACACCATCGATGGCGTGGGCCACCTCACGGTCATCGATGCGCCTTCCCGGGTCCGTCAATCGATCACGGAGGCGATGTCTTCGTGATCGAGGCTGCAGCGATCGTCGCGGCCGTCCTGAGCGGTCTCCGGTGGCTCCGGGTTGCCCAGCGCGAGCACTATCTGGCAGGTGCCGTGACACGGTTCGCCGTCCGCTGGTGGTCTGCTGTCACGTCGAACCGGATACTCGGGGTGGTCGCCGTGGCGGCGCTGGTCGCCACGGCGTGGTGGACTCCGATGGCATGGGTGTGTGTGGCAACGGTGGCGGTCGGGCCCTTCGGGCTGGGTATCCGGGGACGAAGCTCACCGATCGCCTGGACGTCCCGTCTCCGTAGGGTGGCGGTCGCGACATCGATACTCGTGATCGCCGCCCTGGCGCTCGCCCGACTCGCCGGCTCCTGGGCCATCGCGCTCGTTGCGCTGCTCGTCCCGGTGTTCCTGGACGTCGCCTTGTGGCTTCTGGCACCGTGGGAGAAGCGGAGCGGAGATCGTTGGGTGGAGAAGGCGGCGTCGGCTCTGGATCGGTCGGGCGCACGAGTAGTGGCGATCACCGGTTCGTATGGCAAGACCTCCACGAAGGTCATCCTCTCGCACCTTCTCGGCGCCACGGTTCCCACCTTCGCCAGCCCGGCATCTTTCAACAACCGGATGGGGTTGGCTCGAGCCATCAACGAGGGCCTCACTCCGGGGATCGAGGTGTTTGTGGCGGAGATGGGCACCTACGGACCCGGTGAGATAGCGGAACTCTGTTCGTGGATTCCGCCGGAGGTGGCGGTGATGACGGCCATCGGACCCGTTCACCTCGAACGGATGAAGAGTGAGGAGCGGATCGCCCAGGCGAAACGAGAGATTCTCGAGCGGGCCCGTGTCGGTGTCGTCAACGTGGACCATCCGCT
>JAOUGY010000173.1 GCA_029865445.1 Acidimicrobiia bacterium
CCCCTCCCGGCTCCGCCGGACTCCCCCCGCTGGGGGGAGAAACAAAACCCACAACCCCACGCCACCAACGAGTTTCCTCCCCCAGCGGGGGAGGTGTCGCCACAGGCGACGGAGGGGGAGAACGCGCACCGCCCACCGCGCATAGCGCTCTGCGGCCCGAGCGAAGCGAGGGCCCTAGAGATCGGCTCTTTCTTGAGTCGTCTCGTACTGGTGGAGCGCCACCAGGAACATCGCAAACAGGATGGCGGACACTCCGAGGAACGTCAGGGGGATGATCCTGATCTCGAAGTTGTTCAGCCCTTCGATGCCCCCGGCCGGCTGGGGACCGCGGGGCGAGTACATGACGAACAGGAGCGAGCCGATCGTCGACCAGGCGAAGGTGCCGGCTCCGGTGACCAGGAATCCGAGTTTCTTGCCCAGGTTGGTGTAGTTGAGCAAATAGACCGTCCCGTAGAACACGAGCACCGACACCAGGAACAGCACGATCCCCGTGACGAAGATGTTCGCCGAGAAGATCGTCCGGAAGATCTCACGCATCAGGAATCACCCTTTCCGGTCAGATCGCCCGAGCGCAGCCAGTGGGCCAGGTCGAGGAGATCCTCCGATGACAACACCTCACCGAACCCGGGCATCCGGCCGCTGCCCATGCCGTTCACGCCGTACGGCTGGTTGGGTACGGCTCCGGCGATGAGGAAGTCTGCAAGGTCCTCGTCTGTGAGGAATTGCACGGCGGGCCGCCCCTCGAAGAGGGCTGGTCCGAGGCCACCTGCGCCCGCTTCCTGGGCGAAGGCCGGTCCGGCCGAGTACCCCGACGTGTGACACCGGGCGCAGTAGGCCTGGAAGATGCCGACCACCCGCTCGGCCTTGGCCTCGTCGCCGTCGAAGGTGCTTGCGGCGATCGACGCCAGGTCGAACGACCAGGGCTGGGTCTCGGATGCCGATTCGAGGAATGCGAGCGACGCCTCTTTCTCCGGGAGGAACTTGTCGCGATTGTTGTCGTTGAGCCGGACCTCGGTGTATCGCGTGTTGATCTCGTTGAGAACCGTGGTGGCCGTGTCCAGGTCGGATACACCGGTCACCGTCTCCGGGTTGGTGGGGTCCAGATTTGCCGCGGCGTAGTCGTCGGTGACAGCACCGACGGCCAAGGTGGTCTGGGCCCCGACTTGGGTTTCTGCCGTGTCGGTGAGCCCGTCACCGTCCGTGTCGTCACCCTCACCGGAGTCGATCAACTGCTGAATGGCGTCGGCAAAGGGGCCGAGGATGGGGGCCCGCCCTTCGTCGGCAAGACCCCGGTAGGTGTCGACGATGGCTTGGGCGGCTTCGAGGTCGGGAGTCCCGTTGGTGGCCGGGTTGTCGGCGGCGAACGACAACTCTTCGACGCCGGGGAGGGTCAGGACCTGCTTCACCTCTGCAGTGAGCTGATTGACCTCCACCTCCCGCGCATCGGCCACACCATCACCATCGGTGTCGAGGCCATCGTCGAGAAGGTCGATCAGTTCCTGGGCGCGCTCGTTGATGTCGGCGAGTACAGGCTCCAGCTCACCGGCTCGCTCGATGTTGGCGACCGCCTGTCGTTCGGACAGGATCACCGTTTCCACCGAACCGGGGGCACTGTCGAGAGCCGAGAGCGCCGACGCGATCCGAGCTTCCACCTGTCCCACCGCCTCTTCCTGGCTCAGCGCAAACTCCTCCGATTCGAGATAGTCGAGGAGTTCGTCGACCTGTTGGGGGTTCATCGGTCCCCCACCGGCCAGCCCCCACGGCGGCATGGGGCTGTTCACTCGTCCGTACGTGATCCAGAAGCGGACCTCGTCGCGGTCGTATCGGTTGAAGATGTCGTTGATGGACGGGGCCGCCCAGTTGACGGTGACGCCGGACCGCTTCTCGACAAATCCGGCCTGGCCGCCACTGCCGTCGGCTGCGTGACAGTTGGCGCACTGGAACTCTGCGTAATGCGCTTTGCCTCGTTCGACCGATTCCACATGGAACGCTTCCACAAAGGATTCCTGACGGGCCGGTTCGCCCAGGTAGTAGAGCGGGATGCCTACGGCGAGAAAGCCGGACAGGAGAACGGCGGCCTGCTGTGCCCGTTCGAGACGCTTGGTCTCGAGAACGTCGTCGGGCGTTCCGGGGGCGAGGTTCGACGGGATCTCCTCGGACTGGCGCGAACGCAGGGCCGACACACCCAGCACGGCGAGCCAGGCGATGGCCCCGATGACGACGACGGTGACGATGACTGCTGAATCCACCGTCAGCCCCCGATGCAACTAGGTCCGAGCGGGTACTCAACCGATTTCTCGATGGCCCGCGGGGTTTCGATGATCGACCCGGTCTTGATGATGAAGTCGTCGCTGTCGGTGATCTCGACGACGAACCGGTCGAGGTTGCGCGGTGCCGGACCGGCGAAGTACTCACCAACGCTGTTGTACTTGGAGCCGTGGCACGGGCATTCGAAGCCCTGTGACGTCTGGCACCACGGAACGCGGCAACCCAGGTGAACACAACGCTGGAACAAGGCGATGAGGCCGCCGGCATCGACGCCTCTGCCATCGAACTGTTCGGACGTGATCGACGAAGCGGGGAGCACGTAGGCGCGGGCTTCCGGCACGAAAACCGGATTCTTCGTCCCGTCGGGGTTGACCGCCTGCGCCAGAAGGTCGGCGGTCTTGCCCGCGACAACATCACTACCGAAACCGCCACTGACCTTGGGCCAGAGGAAGGAGAGAAAGGCGAGAGCCTGGGTTCCGAGGAACCCGCCCAGGAACGTGGCCGAAAGCGCTCTGTTGAGGAACGTACGCCGGGTGACTCCCGCCTCCTCCGGTGAGACCTCGACTACCCGTTGCGTCGTGGCGATGGCCACCGCGCCCACGGCCGGTTCCTCGGCCTCAGGGGCGGTGTCGAGAACGGCTTCCGCCACCGCTGCGTCTGTGACGACGGCCGTGACATCGACTCCCGTGGAACGGTCCGATGCCAGGGTTTCACGTGCCACGTTCTTGCGCCATTCGTCGCCCGACGATCGCCGCCAGGCGATGGTGAACGCCGCCACCGCCGCCAAAATGGCGACGACGGCCACGCCGACCGGGATCAGCAGTTCTGCGTTCATCGGGTGGTCACCTCACGCCTCATCAGTGTCCTCCGCCGAGTCCGATGGGGACCCAGTCCTTGAGATCGTCGAAATAGATGCCGTCCCGCCAGGGGTACGAGAAGTTGAAGCCCTGACCCCGGAACAGGACACCGATGATCGTGAGCGTCGCGGACCCCGTCAGGAAGATGGTGTACAGCATGATTGCGAACTTGCGGTCCGACGGCTTCGTGGACGGATTCCGGTCGACGTACGGGATCATCATGAACCCGATGAGACCGATCACCGTCGGGACGGTGACACCGGCGATCTGGGGATCGAAGTAGCTGAGCAACTCCTGCAGACCGAGGAAGTACCACGGCGCCTTCGATGGGTTGGGGGTGGCGTTGAAGTTCGCCGGTTCCAGCAGAGGCGCCTGCAGGACCACCGACATGATCAGCAGCAGCGCCGTCATCGCCAGCAGCGCCGTGAACTCGGCGATCATGAGATGAGGCCAGGTGTTGACCTTGTCGGTGGGTTCCGCTTTGACGTTCTGGATCGCCCGAGCCTTGACGACGGTGAGCAGCCGCTGGGTACGGACGCCCTCGGGGGCATTGGCAGGCGGCGCCACGGGCCGGGCACTCACCGACGCCGCCACGCGACCGGCGCCGTTTCCGGAGTGACCGTTGCCGCCGGAGGGCGGGTCGGCGACCGTCACCGGGCTGGGCTCGGGTTCGGCGGCCGCGGCGGCCGCCGGCTCGGGAGCGGCGGGCTCAGGGGTGGGCTCCGGTTCCGCCGGCGCTTCAGCGGGCGCCGGGGTGCCTTTTACCGGTGCAGGCTCGGGTGCCGGCGCAGGAGCGGCCGGCGGGGCCTCGCCTTTCATCTCGGCGAGGACCTGCTCGACGGGAACGCCGAGTGCTTTGGCCTTCGCCTCTGCCGAGCGGCGGAGCAGACTCTCTGGAATTTCTGCCATGCCGACCTCCTAGAGCGGTCCCGAGATTCCGCCGTCTTTCCGGACTCGCCAGAAGTGAACGGCCATGAAGATGACGATGATGAACGGGAAGAACAGGACGTGGAGGACGTACCAGCGGAGAAGCGTTCCCGCCGTGACCTCGGCCCCTGCCAGGAGGGCGAACTTCACCTGATTGCCGAACACCGGAACGAACCCGGCCATGTTGGTTCCCACGGTCACGGCCCACAGGGCGAGCTGGTCCCACGGCAACAGGTACCCGGTGAACGACAGAAGCAGTGTCAACAGCAGGAGGATCACGCCGACCACCCAGTTGAACTCGCGCGGCGGCTTGTAGGCACCGTGATAGAACACCCGGCTCATGTGCAAGAACACCGTCAGTACCATGAGGTGGGCACCCCACCGGTGCATGTTTCTCACCAGTGAGCCGAACGCCACGTTGGTGGACAGCGCAGCCACGTCGGCGTACGCCCGGTCGGCGGTCGGGGCGTAATAGAACATCAGGAAGATGCCGGTGATCGTCAGCAGGATGAACAGAAAGAAGCTCAAACCACCCAGACAGAGGGTGTAGGAGAGTTTGACGCCGTGTCGCTTCACCTTCACGGGGTGGAGGTGGTACAGGACGTTGTTCATGATGACGTAGGACCGGTTCCTCGGGCTGTCCGAATAGCCCTTCTTGAAGGGCGAACCCGGACGAAGCACCGACTCCATGAACTGCGACCCGCGCAGATTCTCGAGCGCCTCCGTCAGGCGGTCTTTCAATCCGGTCTTTTCGTTTCCGTCTGCCACTCCTGAGACCTTTCTCACCAACGAATGCCGTAGGCGTAACCGTTCTTGAAATCGCGTTGACCCGTGTCCACGTCCCACGGGGAATCGTTGAGCCCGAGCTCCTCCGCCTGGTGGGCGAGAGAACCCTCGAACTTTCCGAGTGAGATCACACCGGTGGGACAGCGGTCGATGCACAAGGCGCACCGAGTGCACTCATCCTCGTCCACCACGAAGAAACCCAAGTTCGTGGGGTCGTCACTGGGGAGCGACACGTTGACGGACTCGCTGATCGCATCGACGCTCAAATAGTGGATGCACTTCCACGGACAGATGTCGACACATCCCTCGCAGAGAATGCACTCGGCCTGATCGATGTGAAGGAACTGCTTCGGCCGGAGCTTGTCCTTGAAATAGTCGCCTTCGACCAGGGCGAGCTGGTAGTCGTCCCGGAACGGCGGAGTCTCGTCGACCACTCCCCGCGGCATCAGCCCTCGTCCTTGGAGCGTTTGATGAGCGGCCGCCCATACGGCGACACCGGCGCCGACTTGGCCTCACCGGCCGGGCGCGGCTTGCCGATGTCCTGGAGCTTGTAGGCGAACAGGCCGGCGAGCACCAGCATGACCATGTTGTATCCACCGGAGATGGCGTCCTTGACCGCTCCGAAGCTGATCTGCACATCGTTGTTGAGAACGAGGAACTTCGGCACGTCGAACCAGATGTTCTGGGTGCTCCAGTCGAGATCGGTCTGGCTGAAGTTCAACCACTCGCTGGGAACCACCCCGAACACGAAGACCATCTCCATCCAAGCCAGGAACGCGGCGAACCCCGCCCGCGCCCACGTCATCTTCTGGTTGAGGACCCAGATGACTGCGGCCCCACCGATCATGAGTTGGCTTGCACCGAAGACGAGGAGGTAACCCACACCCTTCAGGTATTTGTGGGCACCCTGGTCGATCCCGGTGAACATCGAGCGGAAGGGTTCGAGGCTGGGAACCTGCTCGGCCGGCCGTCCATAGATGTGTACGACCGTGACGGCGACGACCATCAACAGCAGCCCGAGCACGAGAGCACCGCCGCCAAACCTGAGTCTCTGGCGATCTGTCAACTCACCGAGTCGATGCATGAGGCCCTCTGCTCCAGTCCGTCGCTTGCGTCGTCTACGTCGCTGTCCGGCGGTGTCGTTTCGGCGTCGCTGTCCGGCTCACCGCCCTGCCCAGACCGCCTCACAGCCTGGGACCGTGTAGACGGGACCATACCCGACGTGTGCATGAGCCCAGGTTGCGGCCATGTTGTACCACATCGAGGTCGCGGTATGAAGTTCACTTGCCGGTCGGACTTGAGGCAGACGGCGTGAACGGTCGAGCTATGCTCCGGCCGTCCTGGAACCGTCTGAGAGGAGCCTCGTGGCAGTCCCCTCCCCGAGCGCCGCACAAACACGACCTGCCGCATCCGAACCCGTGGTTGCGATGCACATCCTCGTCTCTTCGGTCTTCTTGGCCGTGGGAAGCGCGCTCTATCTCCTGTCTCTGGCCTCGGTCGTGTTCCCAGACGTGTTCGCCGACGCCGTCAGCTTCGGGAGGCTCCGCCCCGCGGCCATGTCGGCAACGATGATCGGCTGGCTGACGATCTCGCTGCTCGGGGGCGCCTACTACCTGCTGCCCAGACTCACCGGGGTGGCGTTGAGGCGCCCACAGCTGGCCCGGTTGACGGCGGTCGGACTGGCGGCCGTCGCGATCCTCGGGATGGTCCTCAATCTGGTCGGGATGGGCGACGGCGCCGAACCGCTCGGATACCCCTGGTGGCTCGACCTCGTACTCCTGGTCCTCTTGACGCTGCCTCTCATCATCACCGTCGAAACCGTTCGTGCGAGGGTGGAACCCATCTCGTACGTTTCGCTGTGGTTCGTACTCGCCGGCGTAGCCGCTCTCCCCCTGCTCCAGGCCGCCCAGACGCTCGAGTTCGGCTCGACGCTCGGCACGAGCCTCAAGGGCTTGCACTTCGCTGCAGGTTTCAACGCGGTGTGGGTGATAGGCATGGGCGTCGGGCTCGCCTACTACACGATCGTCAGAGCGACCGACCTCCCACTCGCAAACCGCCAGCTCACCCGGGCCGGGTTCTGGTCGCTGATGTTCGCTGCATCGTGGGCGGGCCCCCTCCAGATGGTGTACGGACCCACTCCTGACTGGCTCGACGCGGTCGCCGCCGTCATGACGCTGGCGCTCCTCGTGGGCACCATGGCGCACGCCGTTGCGCTCGGCACCACGGTGGCACCGGCTTGGGAATCGGCGCGGACCGACCCGGTGGTATCCGCCACACTCGCCGGTGCCGGGTTCGCCGTCGTCGTGGCACTGCTGACCGCAATCGGCGGGTTCCGCTCGGCTGCGTCAGTGGTGGCGTTCACCCCTTATTGGGAAGGCATGACGGTGGGAACCCTCTTCGGAGTCGGAGGACTTCTGGTAGCCGGCTGGACCAACCAGGCACTGCCGGTGGTGAGCGGTCGCAGGTTGTCATCACCGGCGCTCAGCAGCCGCCACGTGCGCCTCACCGTGTGGGGCGCCGGTTCGGCGATGGCCCTGCTCACGGTGTCCGGCATCGTCACCGGGCTGGGCTGGAGCGGGGCTGCCTACACGCAGACACCGGCCTTCGGTGAGACCTGGGAGACCGTGACTGGGTCGGGCGCATTGCTGTTCGGCCTGGCCACCGTCGGTGCCCTGGTGATGGTGCTCGGTGCCGCCACATTCGTGATCTCTGTGTTCTCCACGATCTCGTCGGGCACCGCCGACGTGACCGAAACGCTGATGAGCCGGGAGGAGGGCACATGAGTGAGCATCTGGCGGCGGCAGCCGCAGCCCTGAACGCCCCCGAAACGATCGTCGCACGATCGGCCGAAGCCCGCGCCAAAGCCACCGGTGCCTCCATCGACGACATCCTCGCCGCCTGGGCAGGAGGCGGATCCGCTCCCCCGGCACCGACCCCGACCCCAGCCCCCGCACCGGCGGCCCAGACCCCGCCAGAACCCGCCCCTCAGGCCACCGAGGCTCCGGCCGCAACCCCAGCCCCACCCGCCGAGACCCCCGCCACACAACCCGC
>JAOUGY010000109.1 GCA_029865445.1 Acidimicrobiia bacterium
CTCACCCCGTCCCCGGCCACACTGGGATGGCTCGTCCTGCTCGGGCTCGGCCCCCAAGTCGTCGGTTGGCTCGCCATCAGCCATGCGCTCCCACGGCTGTCGGCGGCCGTGACGTCGTTCGCGATCCTGCTGCAGCCCACGCTCACGCTGGTGTGGGGCCGGATCATCTTCGGCGAACGAGCGGGCGCCGTTCAAATGGCCGGGGTCGGGGTAGTCCTCACCGGGATCGCCGCGGTCGTGACGGCCGGAACTCGGATCACATCGCCACGCTGACCGACAACAAACCCTTGCCGGCCATGAGCGCAGGTCCCACAACGGCCGGGATTGCCTCCAACATCTGGCTCGTGTTGAACGAGTAGGCGCTCCCCACCTCGAGCCATGTGCTCATCCGTCTGATGGCATCGGTCCGCTCGGCAGGCGCCATCGCATGCGCCCTGCGGATGTGTTCTGCCTGCTCGGCGAGCTCTGCCGATGACAGCGCGAAGTTGCCCATCGCACCCGGCAGCCACGATGCCCGTTCCGGCCCGATCCCGATGAACAGGAGCGACAAAGGTGGGAACCGCTCCGTGTGCGCAAAGAGCGCCTCACAGTGTTCAGGTGGCAAGCCTCTGCCCACATCCCAGGTCTGGTCGTCGATGTCGTCGCGGGAGCACGCCAGGAAGGCGTTCTCGCCCGGGTTGGCGGCGAGGAAGGCGCCAAGGAACAGCCGGTTGAGCCGGTCGAGTTGGCGGTTCGGGCCAAATCCGTGAACGCGCGACGGCCATCCGTGCCATGCCGCCATCACCTCCTGAACCCCGGCGTCGTTGCGAAGCTGGGCAACGAAGTCGTCGATTGGGCCGCGAAGCCGGGCGACCTCGTCGTCCGTAGCGTGCCGGAGATACCAGAACCCGGTGATAGCCATCGGTCGTTCACCTGCCCTGCATCGCCGCCGCCTTGGCGGCGCCCCACGCCATGTGTAGCCGCCAGACATCCTCGCCGAGTTCGGAGGATGACGACGGGGCGAAACCGTACACGTCTCCCGGCAGTGCGTTCATAGTGGCCTCGTCCCGAGAGATCGGGAGCACACCGGATCCGGCGAGAGCTTCGGTCGGAAATCGCATGGCCTCCTGGAAGACCTCCAAGGGTCCGCGCCGTTGAGCCGGAAACGCCGATCCCAAGAGCGCTGAGAGTTCCGCCTCCAGCCAGGCAGCACCTCGTTCGATCGCTTCATCCAAGCCAGGAACCCCTTCCGCACCCCGGGTGCGTGCCACCCGGAGCACATGACCGCGGTACGCCCCGACCAATCCAACTCGGAGCGCGCCACCCACATCCGAATATCCACTAGCCACCAGGGCAGACCACCTGTGCATACGCGTACACCTCGTACACGCCCAAACGTAGGCCACAATCATGGCAGCCGGGCCCGGCATCTTCGGTAACCGAACGGTCACGCCTCCAATTCGATGCGCATCCGCTTGTTCGACTTGCCCTTCGATTCGGTCTTGACCACACGAATCCGACCGACCTCGAGGGTGGAACGGACGTGGGTCCCACCATCGGCTTGGCGATCGAGACCAACGATGTCGACCACACGGATCTCCTCGACCCATTCAGGGATCAGGTTCACCTTCGTCCGGATCAGGTCCGGGTCCAACAAGGCGACGTCACGGGGCATCGACAGGATCTCGGTCGGATAGCCGGCCGCCAACTCGGCGTTCAGCCTCTCCTCGACCTCTCGACCGAATTCGACCGAAATCGAATCCAACTCGAAGTCCATTCGCGCCACCCCAGGCTCCATGTTGCCGCCCGTGACCTTCGCCCCGAAGTCCCGGAACACAACACCCGAGAGGGCGTGCAGGGCGGTATGGGTGCGCATCAGGCGATACCTACGGTCCCAGTCGATCATGCCCTCCACGGCGACGCCCGGCTCGGGTAGATCACTCGACTCCACGATGTGAACGAGACGACCACCTTGCCGCACGGTATCGACCACGGCGACCTCGCCGCCGTCCCACCGGATGGAACCCGTGTCTCCGGGCTGCCCGCCCCCGCGGGCATAGAACACGGTCCGGTCGAGGATCACGCCACCATCCACGAGGTCCAGCACCCGTCCTTCCGCCACCGCCCGGTAGGAATCGCTCCCAGCCAGTTCTTCGATCGCAGTCACGGTCAGAGGCCGTCACTCGGCGACGGCACAGGAATCGAGTCCGCTTCCGACGGACCCAGCTCCGCGGTGTCGAACAACCGATCCTGAGCGGCTCGGCGCCTCTGCTGAACAGCGAGCAATCGCTCGGATGGTTCGGTCGTCTCGATCATCTTCTCGGTTGCCTCGACCCAGGACTCGCCCAACACCCGCGTCCGCCACATGTGCCCGAGGAGAATCCTCAGCACCGTCACCGTAGGCACTGCCACCACCACCCCCAACAACCCTGCGATGGAACCGCCGGCCAAGAGCGCGATCACGATCACCAGCGGCGACAGCCTGACTCGGGCCCGCTGGATCATCGGGGTGATGATGTGGTTGTCGATCTGTTGGATGAGGGTGAAGACCACCACGATGATGACGGCGACGCCCGGTCTCCCCTCGACGAGGGCGACCGTCGCCGCCAGGACCGCACCGAAGAACGGTCCGACGAACGGGATGAGATTCAAGAGTCCGGTAGCGATCCCGATGATCAGCCAGAAGGGAAGGTCGAAGAACCACAGCGCAACCGCCGAAAGGGTTCCCACGACGAATGCCACCAACAGCTGTCCCCGCACGAAAGCGCCAAGTGCCGCCCCGACCTGCTTCGACACATACGCCACTTCGTCACGGATGCTCGGTGGGGTCAGTTCGAGAAAGAGCCGGCGGCTGCGGGGAAGGTCGACAAGCAGGTAGAAGGCCAGTATTGGGGCCAAGCCGACCACCGCCACCGTTTCGGTGATGCCTCGCAACAACTTGCCGGCCCCGGACCCGAACCCACCGATGAGCTCTTGGAGCGCACTCTGATTGGCCGGGTCCTGGATCCATTCCCGAATCGTCTCCGACGTCCAAACGGGACCGAGATCCAGCCCAAACTGGTCGCCCACGTCGCGCAGCCAGGCGACGGTCTGGTCGTAGAGACCGGGTAGTGCCGATCCGAAATCGGCTGCCTGCGTTCGTACGGCGGGAACCACCAGCACACCGATCGCGGCGAGGATCGCCGCCACGACCAAGAACCCGAACAACACGCCGAGGACCCGCGGTACCGCGATCCTTTCCAATGCCCGCACGATCGGATCGAGCAAGACCACCAGGCCGGCGGCGAACACGAGCGGAAGCCAGATGATCCTCACTTGGGATGCAACCCACATGACCGCGGCCACCACAACCAGCGCCCCGATGGTCGCCCAGATGATCAGAGCGATGCGTCGCACTCGCTCGGTAGCGGTGAAATCGACCATGCGGCGAGTGTACCCAGGGTGGATGTCAAGTCCCGGGCACGTCAACCGAGCCTGATCTCAACCGTCGCCCCTTCCTCCACCACGATCGACCAGCCCGTTCCGGCCACCGGCGCATCCGCACCGCCGGGCCGGGTCGACCACGCCGACGGCACCGATGCCTCACCGGTGACCGACACCGCCGCCTCCGCATCGGCGACCACGATGAAGTCACCCTCGAGCACGAGCTCCGCCGGCTCATCGGTCGTGCCGATGTGGACGCGTGACCGTTCCACGGCGGCCAATCGGACGAACGACACAGGGGTGCCGTCCAGATCGACGTCGAGCGTTCCCGCGGCCATCTCGACCGACCACCGAAGCGCATCTCCGAGCTCCACCAGCCATCCACGAAAACGGTACAGGCCGGCATCCTCACGGGGCACTGCGGCGACCGTGAGCACCGATCCGCGTACTTGTTCGAGCACGGACGCCACCCCGATCGTGCCTCCCGCCCGCAGCGGTGAAACCCGGTAGGAGGACACGTCGGCCGCGTCGAGGACCACGGTGCCACCGTCGAGATCGATCAACAGTCTCCCCGCGTCCAACGAGGCTGCGTCCGGACCGTTGATCACCGCTTCGGCCACCGGAAGGCCCTCACCTCCCGACAAGTGGAGCCCGAAGCCGAGAACGAGCCACGTGAACAAGCTCAGTCCGGCGATGGCGAGGTGGCGCGGTTGCCTGCCGGCCGCCAACCACACGATGGGAGTGGCGATCAAACCCACGGCGGCCACGGGCCACAAGGCCACGATGTCGAGCCAGATGGACGGAGAGAGGATTCGGCCGGCAACACCAAGCCCGATGCCCGCTCCTACGACCAGCGCCAGCCCTCCGGCCACCAGAGCCCACCCGCTCTGGGGTTCTGAATGGCGGCTCACTCGTCCTCGAAGGTCGTCCCGATGAGGACGAGAATATCCACGCCATCAGGTACGTCGGGACTCTGGCCGACTTCGGCGTCGGGAAACAGCGCGGCCAGTTCGAACGCTTCCGGCCCGTACCCGTCTCTGAACAGGACCCTCGACCGCGACAGCAACGGTTCGTAGTCGTCGGGCGGGACCGTCTCGTACCCGGCTTCCTGAAGCGTCGCCGTCACCTCGGCTGCAAGACCCGTGGTCCCGACCGCATTCAACACCTGAACGACGACGTCGGAAGTGGGCCGGGCTTCGACGACATCGAGAGTGGTGGACGACTGGGGGATCGTCGTAGTGGCGGTGGACGATTCTGAGCCGGCCGCGGTGGAGGCGGGGGCTTCGGCCGGGATGGAGGTCACGGTCGTCGACGAAGCGACGACGGCGTCATCGCCGCCACCCGTCAGGGATGAGCCGACCCAGAGGAGCGTGAAGACGATCGCGCCAACCACAATGATCCCGACGACGGTGATGACCAGGTCGCGCGGGAAGGTGCCGCCCGCCGCGTGACGGCCCCTCGTCACGCGGCCCCCACCATCCTCCGCAGTCGGCGAATCGTCAGCGGGTCGTACGACATCGCCTCCGGGTCCCCCAGTAGCTCACGGAGTCTCGAGTAGTAGTCGGATGGTGAGAGCCCGAGGACGTCGGTGATCGACCGGTCTTTGGGCTCCGGTTGGAGAAACCAGCCGCGTTCGAAGTCCAGAATGCGCCGATCCGATTGGGACAACATGATCCCGCACAGGCTATCGACACATCGGTCCGAGGCTGGGATTTCGCGATGCGGCTCAGCCGTCGCCGAGTGAGAACCCACCCTCGAGGTCTTCGATATCCGTGTACTCGGCCGGCGGTTCGATGACCACGGGCTGATTGATGTCGAACACGTCGTAGGTCATCACCATGCGTTCGAAGGCCTCGCCGGGCGGGGCTTCGACTGTCGATCCGTCGATCTCCATCACCATCCGCACGAGGTGGCCATCCTCGGAGATCCAGAGATCCATCGGGAGTTCGCCACCCGGGAGCGGACCGTTCTCTTCGAGTTCTGCACGCTCTGCGGGATCGAGCGTCTGGGCCCAGGCCTCGGCGTCCACGACCACACGGAAGTGGGTGGTGTCCACACCATTGACGGTCTCGGTGCCGAGCTCCTCCACCACGGCATCGGCCTCGCGGTATTGGTTGAGCATCGGTGGGATCGGACTCGGCCATCTCCATGCTCGACGAGAAGTCGCCGGCCTCGTCGGCCGACATGGCGATCCATTCCGTTTCCGACCCCAACAGCGCCGTCAGGAATCCCATCTTCACATATGCCTGGTCTCCGACCTGGCGCAGCTCCATGGTGGTGAACATGGCCGCCGCCATGCCCGCGAATGGGTCATCGGGATCGGCCTCGACGGCACCAGCCATCGCTCCCATGTCGATGAGGAACGATGAGTTGCCCGACGCGTTGTCGAACGAGGTCGAGAAGGGGATGGTGAACTCGCCGAGTCCCTGGGCACCCTCCATCCCAAGAATCGAGATCGAACCTTCGACTCGAGCCGATTGGAGGGGTTCAGCCTGATCGATGCGAGCGACGATCGCGTCCAGGCCCTCCGAGGGCGTGGCCTCGATGGTCGTGGGGGCGGCTTCGCTGGTCGTTGTACCCACGGTTGTGGTTGTGGTCGAGACCGTCGCTTGATCGGCGACCGTCGTTGCCACAACCGTGGTCACCGGGTCTTGGGTCACCGGGTCGTTGGTACCTGATGTTTCGATATCGGCGCCGCCGCAGGCCGCCACGAGGACGGCGAGGCAGGCAAGGGACTTTCGGATGGCCATGAATACACCCCCACTGAGAAAAGGCTTCGCCATACCATCGGCATCGAGCGGACGTCGGTTGAGCCGCCTCGACGATTTGGGGGGCATCAACCGATGGGATCAAGCCGTGATGGCGCCGTCGATGACGATCTCGGCCCCCGTCAGGTAACTCGCGGCGTCACCAGCGAGAAACAGCACCAGGGCCGCCACCTCCTCCGGACTTCCCACCCTCCCCAAAGGCACGAAACCGGCCAGACGCTCCACGTTCGCCCGCCCGCCCTCGATCATCGGCGTGTCGATGACGCCCGGGCATACCGCATTCACTCTCACGCCCTTGGGAGCGAGTTCGGATGCGGCGGCCCTCGTCATCCCCCGCACCGCCCACTTCGAGGCGGCGTATGCGTGCGGCATGCCGCCACCTTTGAGCCCGGCGGTCGAGGAGATGTTGACGATTGAGCCCGATCCCCGAGCACACATTGTCGGAGCCACAGCCGCCATGCCCAGGAAGACGCCGACCTGGTTGACTTCGACGACCTTCCGATACTCCTCGGGACTCGTGTCGAGCAAGCCTTTGTCGAGCCACACACCGGCGTTATTGACGAGGATGTCGACGGCCCCCCACTCGTCGAGCGTGTCTGCGACCAGTGCCGCCCACGCTCCCGCATCGGTGACGTCGAGGGTGAGGAATCGCGCTGCGTTACCGATCTCCGACGCGATACCGGCCCCTTCGGACGAAACCAGATCACCGATCACAACCCTCGCCCCTTCGGTCGCGAACAACCGCGCCTCGGCCTCACCCTGCCCGCCCCGGGACCCGGCCCCGCTGATGATTGCCACTTTCCCATCGAGTGATCCCACGAGTACCTCCTCGTGCACACCGACCGCCCGTCACCGTCGACGCTACACGTTCAGCGGGCCAGGGAACCCGACGCGACCCGGCTACGTCGAATCGGCCATGAACGATGGCGAGGCGCGCTTCGAAGCCTTGGTCGCCCAAGTCCACGATCCGCTCATGCGGTACCTTCGACGGCGCACCGACATGCACTCCGCCGACGAGGTGATGAGTGACGTTCTGTTGACGCTGTGGCGCCGGCTCGACTCGATCCCCGAACCTGCTCCGCTGCCGTGGTGTTACGGAGTCGCCCGCCGGGCACTTGCCAATCACCGCCGCTCTACCCAACGCCGCCTTCGTCTGGCCAAGCGCCTGGAATCCGAGCCTGCAGTTCACGGACACGACGACGACTCCGATCTGGCGCAGGCGCTCGCGACGCTTTCGGAGTCAGAACACGAACTGGTCACGCTGTGGGCGTGGGAGGGCCTCGAACCCCGCGAGATCGCCGTTGTGTTGGAAACCACGGCCAATGCGGTGAGTCTCCGGCTTGCACGCGTGAAGAAGAAGCTGGCAGCAGAACTCACGCGACAGAATCACGTGGCTGGTGGACACAACAGGGATGGAAACGCGGGAGCAAGACCATGAACGACGAACTGCGAGATCGGATCCGCAAGCTCGACCCGATGCCCCCACGGGTTCCGGTACATCCGCCATCCCGACAACAAATGGAGGCAATCATGACAACACAGGACGAGAGACCTATCGCGGTCAAGTGGTATGCGGCCGCGGCCGCAGTCGTCGCCATCGCGGCACTCGCAACCCTTCCCGGCCTGCTCGGTGGCTCCTCGACCCCGACAACCGTGGTGTCCCAACCACTCGCCCTCTCGTTGGGAGAGTCCAACTCGATGGCGTCGTGCATCGCCTTCGACACCGACTTCCTAGCCCAGATGCCGGTGGCATTCGAAGGCACGGTCACCGAGGTCGGAGACGACAGGGTCACACTGAGCGTGGACCACTGGTTCGCCGGTGCCGGCGCCGCCGTGGTGGAACTCGCCGCCCCTGCCGGGCTGCTAGCACTGATCGACGGGATCGAATTCGTTCAGGGAAGCCAGTATCTGATCACGGCCACCGACGGCACGGTCAACTACTGCGGGTTCTCCGGGCTCTCCACCCCTGAGTTGCGAGTCGCCTTCGAGGAGGCCTTCGGCGCCTGACGTACCAACTCCGTGGAGCGCCATGATGAGTGGCGCTCCACTCGATGCTTTCACGCCGGGCGCCGACGACGGACCGGAGTCGATCTCACACGCGGTCTCGCAAGGGTGCCCTGCCCCGCCGACACCGCTCCATCCAACGGCGCATGAGACACGTTGGACCCCGGAACCCATGGGGTCGGCGCACGGACTCTTTTCGGACCCGCCCAAACAAGCGCCTAGGGGCGGAGAGCGCTCGAGTGCGCATGTGACCAATTCGTGGAACCTGGGCCGGAATGATTCGGAGCCCCGGGCACCCATCATCGACGTACCCGTGTCAGTCGCTACGGCGCTTGGTCCTCCGTCACGGCCCCCCACGCAACCCGCTGGAGGAATTCTCCGTCCGCTTGGGTGATGCCTTCGGGTCGGTAGGTCAGACCTTCCGGGCTCTCTCCGAAGATGGTGGCGTAAAGGACGTTGACCGCGAGGTAGGTCCCATGGATGCTGGGGTGCTCGGCGTCGGTGTCGTACCTGTCGAGGACGTCCTGATTCAGTTTCATGCCGAAGATGCCCGGTGGCAAGGTCACGCCGGCCTCTACCGGGCGTCTGACACTCAACCGGTAGTGGAGGTGTGCTATCCCCGTGGTGACGAGAGGATTGGGCGCATCATTCGGGCTCGGATGTTGTGGCACGAAGTTGCCCACGCCTACATCGAGCCGGGCGGACAACTCGACGAAGACCGATCTCCTCCACCTTTTGGGACTTCGCATGCCGGACGAAGGGCCGTGGGGCGGGCAGGGAAGGGAGTACGCAGCCGAGATCTTCACGTGGGGCCTCCTCGATGGCAGGTACCGGATGAACGGCCTGCTGAACCCGCTCCCCGAGTCGATCTACGAGCGGGTCAATGACGTCCTCACGAGGCTTCCCGACCCGAGTCCCTGATCAACTCCCGAACCGGCTCCCGCCGGGAACTTGTAGGGTCCGACCGGGCGGGGTGGTGGTCAGGTCGGTGCAGTCGCCGAGGCCTTCAGGAGCGAGCACGTCGATCGTCGGTCCTCGCCGATACCTTTGAGCCGGACCCTCCGGAGAGGCCAGCTGAAAGGACACTTCAGCCGCATAGTGGCGATCCACACTGGCCTCGCACCGGCGGCGGTCAAGGCATACCAACCTCTAGACAAGAGCCCGGCAAAAAGGGTCGGTCGACACGCAAGCACCCTGATCAGGGATGTCTTGAGCTGGCGGTGGGACTCGAACCCACGACCTGCTGATTACAAGTTCCGTGCCGGCGGGGTCCGTGACCTCGGCGTTCTCCCGCGATTACTCGCAGACCTGCGGTTCTACCACCGGTTGGTTTGCGTCATCACCGATCATCCTGCGGCCCAGGCATCTCTCGCCCAACGAGGCCCATCGCGCCTATCTGGAGGGCGACGTAGTGCGCGGGGTCGACGCTGTCAGAGCGCTTCGGCCCTGGTGACCGAATCCCGGTACGAGATCGCGGTAACCGCGCCAGCAGCTCGGGCGATCCGCGAGACACTCCCTGAAACTGTGGCGTACGCCGTCATCGACTTCATCACGGGCCCGCTGCTCGACAACCCGCGACAGGTGGGAGTGGCACTTCGTGACGAGTTGGAGGGGGTGTGGAGTGTCCGATGCATCCTCTACCGCATCGACGACGACCGGCGGGCGAGAAGTCATCGTGCTCCGTGTCGTGCACCGCCGAGATATCTATCGAACGCAGTGAACCACCCGAGTACGACGTGCCGATCGGCGTGGCCGCCATTGCCCAGTCAGCCGACACAGCCAACGGCGACGTTGAAGGCTGCGCAGATCTGGCGCATCCGCTGATCGCTGAGACGTCCCAACCGCTGCGTGAGTGTTCCGAGGGCGACGCTCTCTATCGAGTCGAGATTCACCGCTGAGGCCAGGGGGATGGGATCCTCAGACGGCTCGAGAAGGACTTCACTTGGCAACCCGCGGATGGTGGTCGTACATGGGGCGATGACCGTTCGCCGCAGTCTTGGAATTGCGACATCCCGGGTCAACACCACGACAGGTCGGCGAGCGACCTCGGGTAACTCACACCACCAGACCTCACCCCGGGCGGGCAGGGCGCTCACGACAACCCGGCAGCTTCGCGGAACGAGGCGAGGTCACCCCACTCATCGGGCTCGTCAATCGGATGAGCGTCGTACGCCGTGTAAGCGGCGTCGATCTGGGCGGCGCGATGTCGGGCGAGGAGCGCAGCGAGCGCCTCATCGAGCAGGGCGGCATCGTTGCTCTCAGATCGCAATCGCCGCGCTTCCTCGAGCAGCGACTCGTCCACCGTCGTGCTGACTCTGACTCTGGCCATGCCACAACTATGCCACGAATACGCCATAGACGCAACGAGATCACCCCCATCGCACGCGATCGTGCCGATCACTCGACGAGATGTGCGTCGTGTCGCCGGTTTGGAGATCGGCGTTGGCCTCCGACCGGACGCGTTCTAGCCGATGCTTTCCCCGATCCGCACCGCCTCATCGATGGTAGGGGAACCTTCGATCGAGATCATGACGCCTGCGGTTTCTCGTACACGAGGAAGTTGCCTGCCTCGGGTGTCCACCACCGCGAGCGCCGAGTCGACATCGGTGACGGTGAGGGAGTCGACAAGGGCAGCGAACTGGGCGTATGGGTCGAATCCTGCGTCCATCGTCGTTCTCACAGCGATGGACGCCCCGTCGATGACGTACTCGACCGAACGCCAGTAGCCCGATTCCCACACGCCGACGTTCGGCCGGTCGACGGCGACGTCTAACTCGACACCGCGCGTCGCGGGGTCAAGGATCGCACGATGTGTCTCCGGGC
>JAOUGY010000018.1 GCA_029865445.1 Acidimicrobiia bacterium
GTTCTCGGTGATTGAGTGGAGCTGGCGCGGGGATTCGAACCCCGGACCTGCTGATTACAAGTCCGTACCGGCGGGGTCTGTGACCTCGGCGTTTGACCGGGAAACGTCGCCGACCTGCGGGTTTGCCACCGGTTGGCTCGCGTTGTCACCGGTCGTTTCGGGTTGTCCCGCGGCCCAGCCGCGGCCCAGGGTTCTACCGCTCAAGACGTACTCAGCCTTGTCTCGAACTCGGCCGGCGGGATCACCGGCGGATCCTGCTCGTCCCACTCGAGAAGATCGGCGTCACCGCTGACGACGAAGTCGGCGTTGTGAGCCCGAGCGAGATGGATCACGTAGTCATCGTCGGCGTCTCGGGTCAACTCCGGACCCGGAGCAGGATCGGGCAGCACGTCAGCCGCCGTGGCCAACGTCCGGACGTACAGCCCTGCAGCCTCCTCTGATATCCACTTCCGCAGACGTCTCCGCTCGATCAGGACACTCCGTACTTCGCCGAGCAGCCGGTCGCAGATCACCAACTCGAATGTCTGGTGTCGGAGCCATCCCTGCACGATCCGATGTGACGGGCCTTCACTGATCGCCGCCGAGACCAAGACGTTGGCATCAAGCACCACCCGCATCCGGAACGCTCAGGAACTCGAGGTCCGGCGTCGCCGCCGCACTCGACTGACCTCCTCGGTGGCAACCCGCATCGCCTCGTCGTCGTCGAGATCCGAGCCGGCTGCACTCTCCTCGAGCAGACGTCGCGTCTCACGGGTGTAGTACTCCCACGCCGACTGGCGCGACATTCCCAGGCTCTCACCAATCTGGTCCCAAGTGGCACCCTGACGGCGCGCCGCCTCTACCCGCTCACGGCGCAGCTCTTCGAGCTCCACGTCAGCCCGGGAAAGCTCTCTCAACGCTTCGAGCGGGTCTGCAGGTAGCGACTCGACCGCAATCACCTTCATGTCTGTCAGGATAACCTGACAGGCTCGTTTCCGCTAGACCAATCCTGGAAGTGCCGATCCCGGTCACTTGGGGGAGTGTGCGTTATGGCGCCATGTTTGGTGATCTGGGCGGGACAGTGGCTCCGGTGATACCGCACGATTACTCTCTGACTCTAAGTCGCTGGCCTCCGGCTGCCGACCCGAGCCGGAGACGAGATCGATGAGCGATGAGCACGCGACGCGTGACGCCTGGGACGCCTTCGGCGGCGGTTACGACCAGGCCTTCAGCTCGTCGTTCACTGCGATCGCCCGGGCAGCTCTCCGATTCGCAAACGTGCAGCCAGGCATGCGGTTGCTCGACGTGGCGGCGGGAAGCGGAGCGCTGAGCATCCCTGCGGCCGAGCTCGGTGCCGAGGTACTCGCCACCGACCTCTCCCCGGGCATGCTTGAGCTCTTGCGTGCCCGAGCCGAGGAGGCAGGAGTCACCAGCATCAGGACCGCGGTCATGGACGGGACAGACCTCGACCTCGAGGACCTCACGTTCGAGCGGGTCTGCTCACAGTTCGGTGTGATGCTCTTCCCGGACACCGATGCGGGACTACGTGAGATGTTCCGCGTCACCGCGACCGGCGGTCTCGGCGTCGTCGTGATCTTCGGCCGACCCGAGCACGTCATGCCCATCTGGTTCTGCGAGCAGGCGCTCCACGCCGCGCTCCCGGATCTCGAGCTCCCGCCGGGAAACCGACTCCAGACCGACCCGATGAGCCTGGCCGAGGCCATGTCCACCGCGGGGTTCGCCGAAGTGACGCTCCAGAAGCTGGACCTGAGCGTCGAGGTCGGCTCCCCCCGCGGCGCCTGGGACGTCATGAGCGCGGCAATGGCGAGGCTCCTGACCCGGCTGCCCGACGAGCAGGTAGGGGCCGTGCGCGACGCGTTCGTCGCCGCGGTGTTGGAGCGCTACGGACCGAACGTCACGAGACTTCCCGCCGAGGTCATCGTCGGCATCGGCAACAGGCTGTAGGGCACGGAGCCCGCAAGCGACGATGTCGTGATGCGAAAGGCGGGCCGACCGGCCTGGGCGTTCGGGGCGCGCCGCCCAGGTCTTCACCTCGAGTCGAAATGGGGGCATCAATACCTGGCAACGATGGCCCAGCCAACGCGCAGGCATACGCTGACGGCACGGGCGGTGGTCGACCACCACTTGGACGACCGAGCACGTATGTGCCGATCTGCGCTACGGGGCGGAATGCTCGTTCTCGTCGCAATCCTGGTGATCAGCGCTGGTGGGTGATGGCGGGACTTCCGTGTGAGGCCTCACGCACCCTGCCACGACCCGGAGACCCGGTTCTGGTCTGGGCCTGGATCGCGGCCGCTGGCGACTACCTGGAGTCGGTTGAGGTAGTGCTTCCATCCGGTGGCGACCATGTCGAAATCGGGGGGCACTGCCGATTGCCGGAACCGAAGAAGGGTGCCGCTGGAGTCGGGTTCCTGGGAGACGACCCGGGTGGTGGCCGAACCGGGCGGGGGACCGCCCTGGCGGCGCTCCGCTCGGGGTCGTACGTGCCGGAGCCGGGTGAGCGGGTGGCGGTAGTCGGGTGCGGCGCCAACACAGACCCAGGCATGGTGGTGAGGTGAGCCGGCCGCCCGTCGGCGGTTCTCCAGCGCTGCGTCAAGACCTCAGCGAAAGACCGGAGCCACGCCGTCGCCTCCGTGTCTCAGGCGCCCCTGTCCATCTCGCGGGCGATCTCGGCTTCCGTGATCGGTGATTGGTAGTACGCCTTCCAGCCGTGGATCGCCAATCCCAATCCCCACCCAAAAATGGTCCAGAACGGCCAGAAGCCGTCGGCGTCCTGGACGGCCCAGATCGACACCAGCAACGCGTTGACCAGCACATACACCACTGCGTGGGTCCTGAAGCGTCGCTTCTCCTCGAGGCGCTCGAGCGCAGCAAGTCGCCTGACGTCATCCTCCGCCATGTCCGTACTCCTCTCTCGTTCGCATAGCTCTACGCCGGTCCTCCGGCAGACGGCGCGACCTACATGTCCCGCGAACGTACCGATCTCACCTCTCGCCGTCGTCGGCCGGTCGATTGGTCGCGATCGAGCCGGGTATCCCCCGATCGGGGGATACCCGCACCCGTCGAGTGGCCGACGACGGCGGCCCGACTCGGCAATACGTTGTCACCAGCATCTTCGAAGGAGGAGACTCATGGAGAAACCCCTGGGAATGACAGGGCGAATGGCTGCTATCGCCACCCGGCATCCGTGGCGGATGCTCGGATCGTGGCTGGTAATCATCGTGGCGGCCGTTGCCATGGCCGGACAGCTCGTCACCACCGATCAGAACTCACTCACCGTCGTAACGGAATCGGAACGAGCCGACGACTTGATCACCGAGCACCTGGCGATCGCCGATGTCGCACGCGAGTTCGTGCTCGTGGAATCGAAGGACCTGACGGTTGACGACCCGTCGTTCGGCGAGGCCGTCGGTGACCTCGTTGCCCGTCTCCGGGCCCTCGACACGGTTGCCATGGCGGTCAGCTACCTCGACGGTGCCCCCGGGCTCGTTTCGGCGGACGGACACACGGCCCTGGTCGTGACCGATCTTGTTGGTGATCCCGCCGAGGCGGTCGCTCAGGCAGCGCCGGTGGTCGACCTCGTCGAGTCGATGGGCACATCCACGTCCTTCGACTTCATGACGGTTGGCGGCGGATCCATCAACGCCGAGTTCAACGCACTCGCCGAGGAGACACTCAGGAAGGGGGAGACAATCGGTATTCCTGCCGCGATGGTCATCCTGGTGTTCGTGTTCGGCGCGGTGGTCGCAGCAGGTGTGCCGTTGGTGTTGGCGATCATGGCGATCGTGCTCGCTTTTGGGCTGACCGGGCTGGTGAGCCAGACATTCGACCTCTCCTTCTTCGTCGTGAACATGCTCGTCATGGTGGGAATGGCGGTGGGCATCGACTACTCGCTGTTCATAGTGCAACGATTCCGGGAGGAGCGGGCCAAGGGCCACGACGTGTCAGCGGCCATCATCCGGTCAGCCCAGACCGCTACCCGGGCGGTGGTGTTCTCCGGTATGACCGTTGTCATCGCCCTGATGGGTCTGATGTACATGCCGGACACGATCATGCGCAGTCTGGGAATCGGTGCCATCCTCGCTGTGTTGGCGACGGGTTTCGCCGCCGTGACAGCGCTGCCGGCACTCCTGCAGCTCATCGGCGATCGAATCAACCGGCTACGCATTCCCTTCGCCAGCCGTACTCACTACCAGGAGGGTGGCAGCCGGTTCTGGCACCGGGTCACCCACACCGTGACGGCACGTCCGTGGACGTCGATCGCGGTTGCCGCGACGGTGTTGCTTGCTGCGGCAGTGCCGGTCCTGACGCTCGAGACGGGGCAGAACTTCATCGGATCGCTCCCAGAAGACAGTCCGTCGGTGCGAGCGTTCAACGCGCTGAACGAGAGGTTCGACACGGGGACCGTGACCACGAACATCGTGGTCACGTCCGCCGATGTCACCTCGCCGGCAGTCGCCGGTGCGACTGCCGACTTGACGGCAGCACTGGGCGAAGATCCCGTGTATGGCGACATCACTACGGAGGTGGCCGACGGGAACCGACTGGCAGTCATCACCGTCGTGACCAAGCTCGACCCGTCCACGACCGAGGCGCGGCAGGCTGTGACGTCGCTTCGCAACGACCTCATCCCTGATGTGTTTGCGGATACGGACGCCGAAGTGTTGGTGACCGGTGCGGCAGCGGGGATGCTCGACTACGTCACTGTGATCGGTAGTCACAGCCCCGCGATCTTCGTGTTCGTCCTCGGTCTGAGCTTTGTGTTACTCATGATGATCTTCCGATCGATCGTGGTTCCGTTGAAGGCGATCCTCATGAATCTGCTGTCGGTGGGAGCCACATACGGGATCCTCGTGCTCGTGTTCCAACACGGGGTCGGTGCCGACTTCTTCGGATTCCGGCAGACCGACGTGATCGAGGCCTGGGTTCCGATGTTCCTGTTCACTGTGCTGTTCGGGCTCTCCATGGACTACCACATCTTCCTTCTCAGCCGGATCAAGGAGAACTATGACCTCACCGGCGACAACACCGGCTCGGTGGCGTTCGGGTTGGGGTCGACCGGCTCGATCATCACAGGCGCCGCCCTGATCATGGTGGCGGTGTTCGGGGGGTTTGCCGCCGGATCTCTGGTGATGTTCCAGCAGATGGGGGTCGGCCTGGCGGTGGCGGTCGTCCTCGACGCCACCATCGTGCGTTCGGTACTCGTCCCTGCGGCGATGGCGTTGTTGGGCGATCGCAACTGGTACCTGCCCCGATGGCTGGAGTGGCTCCCTCGAATCGACATCGAGGGGGCGGTGTTCGAGTCCGACACCGAGCCGGCTCTGGAGCCGGTCCACGGCTGACACCGCCTCACGCGACACGAGGGGGGACCTTCGGGTCCCCCCTCATGAACACCCGGAAACCCGGGTGCGCAAGCGATACGATCGTGACGTGCCCAGTCTCGGCCGACTCGTCGTTCCCCGCCCGCCGGCGTTCGACGTCGCCTTCATGGTCGTGCTTCTGGTGCTGTCGGTTCTCGAAGACCTCGTCTTCCCGTTCCAGCTGAACGATCAGATCTCGACTCGAGATCCCGACGTGCTCGCCTTCGCGCTCCTCCTCCTGGCGGTATTCCCCGTGGTATGGCGACGAACCAACCCGATTCCAGTCTTCGTCATGAATGGCGTTGGGTTCTTAGGGCGGTTCCTACTCGGTTACTCCCTCGTCACCGGCGTCCAGTTGGCCGCTCTCATCTCCGTTTACGCAGTCGGCGCCCATGCCCGCCGGCCGGCCGCCAACACCATTCGGTGGGTCGCCGTGGCCGTTGTCGCAATCGGGTTCACCGCAGCGGCGCTGCTCGAACGCCTGCCCGTCTTCCTCGTGGCTGTCATGACCATCAACTGGTTCGGAGCGGGATTCTTCGGAGAACTCGCCTACACGCGACGCCAATACCAGATCGCTCTCGAAGAGCGTGCGGTGCTGCTCGAACAGGAACAGGAACGGCGGGCAGAGCGGGCGGTCCTCGACGAGAGATCGAGGATCGCGCGCGACCTCCACGATGTCTGGGCGCACACGATGAGCCTGATCGTGGTTCAGGCAGGGGCCGCCCAAGAGGTGTTCGATACACGACCGGACCTCACACGCCAGTCACTCGTCACGATCCAAGACGCGGCGCGCCGGGCACTAGCGGAGGTTCGTCGGATGGTGGTCGTCCGCAATGGTGATGAGTCCCGGCGGCACCCGGCACCGGGAATCAGCGACATCGATGACCTCGTGGCCGAGTTCCGCGAGGCAGGGCTGCCGGTGGCGCTGGAGCGGATCGGTGGGTTCAGCGGTCTACCCGAAGATGTCTCGCTGACCGTATTCCGAATCGTTCAGCAGGCGCTCACCAACACGCTGTCACACGGTGGGCCGGCCGCGACCGTCAACATCGCGTTGACCCGGCGAGACGGTGTGGTGGACCTCATCGTCGTGGACGACGGGTTGGGAGCCGAAGCGCCGGAGGCCGATCACGAAGGGCGGGGGCTCATCGGGATGCGGGAGCGAGTTTCCATGTTCGGCGGCATGTTCAGCGCCGGCCCGATCGCTGCAGGCGGATTCAGGGTGGAAGCGCGGATACCAACCGGGACCTCCTCATGAGGATTCGCGTCGTCGTCGTCGACGACCAGGAGCTCGTACGAGCAGGATTCGCCATGATCCTCGACAACCAGCCGGACATGGAGGTTGTCGGTCAAGCCGCGGACGGCATCGAGGCCATCGCCTCCGCACGGTCGCTTCGTCCGGACGTGATGTTGATGGACATCCGAATGCCTCGGATGGACGGCATCGAGGCCACGAGAGCGATCACTTCGCTCGACACCGCCCTCCCGATCCGGGTGGTGGTACTCACCACATTTCAGGATGACGAGTATGTATATGCCGCCCTCGAGGCAGGCGCAAGCGGGTTCGTCCTGAAGGACCTCTCACCCGGCGAGCTCGTCCACGCCGTGCGCGTGGCTGCAAAGGGGGATGCTCTGCTCGCTCCGGCCGTCACCCGGATGCTCATCCAACGGGTCGTGTCCGAGCGGCCCATCGACCGGCAGATGCAGGAGCGCATCAAGCTCCTCACCGACCGCGAACGCGAGGTGCTGCTGTGGGTTGCGCGAGGCCTCACCAATGCCGAAATCGGCGAATCGGTGTTCATAGGAGAAGCAACCGTCAAGTCCCACGTCTCTCACATCCTCACCAAACTGGGCGCCCGCGACCGGGTACATGCAGTCGCGATCGCGTATGAAGCCGGCTTCATCCCGCCGGGCCTGAACGATCCATGACGCAGACACGGCGGAGATGACCGACGGGCAACCCGCGATGGGCAGACAATCAAGGTTCGACGTCCACGGCGACTACGAAGTCCTGGCAGCGCTACGCCGCGCCCACCCCACCCCGCTCCGTCCCTAAGACCTCGCCGACCGAGTCATGATCAGCGCATCCGGCATCACCGGCCGCCTCGACCGCCTCGAGAACGCAGGCCTTGTCAAACGGGCACCACACCCCACCGACCGACGCTCCACCCTCATCGAGATCGGGGCGAGTTTCGCTACGGTCAGGTGGCGGAAATGGTCGAGGTGGAGGCGGTCAGCATCGAAATCCGGGAACAGCGCAAGGAAGACGACAACGAGGGGGCCAGGTCACGGGAGGAACTCATCAAACAACTGGTCGAGCGGCGCATAGCCGAAGATCCCGGTGGCACCGTCATCAACATCGGCGCCCATCACGCCCAGAAGTCGCATCTCATGGGCACCGAGCAGCAGTGGCTGGGCGACTACCTTGCGCACGAGAGCCCGGTGGTCGAAGGGCCGATCATCGTCATCGGCTCCACGTCGGCCCGCACCGAGCTAGAAGCGCTTGTTCATCGGCGGCTCGTCCCGGAGTGGCTGACCCGAGGTAGTGTCTCGAGTTCGCTGAGTGTTCTGCCAGACCGCCCAGATCACTCACCGCCCAAACCGATCTCGCGCACCCTTGACAGCGCGAGATCCGGCAATCTGCGCTAGCGACCCATTATCTGGCAAGCCCGGCGTCATCGGCCGGGCAGACCGTGACAGTGCTTGTACTTTAGGCCAGACCCGCATGGACAGCGTTCGTTGCGACCGACTTTGGTCTCCGCCTCAACTGGGTGGGCACTCGTCTTCACTGCGAACTCGACTCGCCGCTCTCGGGTCTCGAGCTCGTTCTCCCTCGCGCGGAGGTGGGCGTTCCACGCCTGGAGGCGTCCTTCGACAACCGCCGCCTTCTCCTCTCGGCGAGTGACCTGCTCCTGCCGTGCGGCCAGTTCAAACGCCGGCAGGTGATCGTCGGTCTGATCACCGAACACGCTGACCAGTTCCCGATCGATCAACATGGCGATGGCACGACCCATCGAGACTCCGGCCGTGTCGCAGTAGCGCTTCCACGTCGAACACTTGGCCGCCGTCACCGGCACCCTCACCATCCGATCCGTTTCGTCCTGTCCCAAACCGGCCAACAGCTTGCGGTCGATCGTGGCCAGAACGCCACGGTCGATGTCGGTCATCGTCTCCTCCGTCTACATGTAGACATCCCGCAACTTGTTGCACGTGCGTGTGGAACTGACAGGGTGCGGTGCGCGATGCGCGTCTGGACTCGGCTGGCTGGAGGATCGGTCCCTGGGTCGGCGAATCGGTTCCTCTGGGCAGCGAGTGCGAGAGGTGTCGTCGCGTCCGTCGTGTGATCGAGACGTCGTTCATAGGAAGGCGTCGAGGTCATGGCGATTTCCTGGGCAGGCGACCTGGGGTTGCGAGCGTCACCACCCGAACAGCAGATGGCTCCGGGTGGTCAGCCCGCGGGCCACGGCCGCCATCCACCCGCTCATTGATCCAATCGAGGTCGCTGATTCGTTCCATGGCCACCACATCACTGGATGACCCTCTCCCCCGAGTGTCAACAACCCTGTCAGCCGCCCTCCACCCGCAAACCTCAGCGGACCCCGAATTGCGGCCCTGACCTGGCGAAACACCGTGAGTGGCATCGAAATGGCATTGGGATGACAGGGTGCCATCGCATCCTCGGAGGCACCACACAAGGTCACCTCCACGCGGCGGATCGAAGTCCATGGCCCACATCGAGAAACGACCCGATCGCCCCAAACCCTGGCGGGTCCGCTACCGCGACCCCACCGGCCGGGAACGATCCAAGAGTTTCGCACGCAAGGCCGACGCCGACCGGTTCGCGGCCACTGTCCAAGCCGACCTCATCCGCGGCGACTGGACCGACCCCCGCCTCTCTCACACCACCCTCGCCGAGTGGGCCGAACGGTGGCTCCGAACCAAGACTCATCTCAAACCCAAGACCCTCGCCGGCTACCAGTCGCACCTCGATGTCCACGTCCTCCCCGCCTTCGGCCGCTACCAGCTGCGCCACATCGACCGGATGGCGGTCGAGGAATGGATCGCCGATCTCCAAGCTGCGGGTCTCGGTCCCTCCGGGATACGGCAGGCCCGCCAGGTCCTCAACAGCATGCTGACCCTTGCCGTCGACACCGGCCACCTGGCGACCAACCCGGTCGACCGAGTGCGCACCCCGCGGCAACCCGAACCGCAGATGCTGTTCCTCGACGCCGACCAAGTCGACGAACTCGCCGCCACCATCCGTCAGCCCTATGGGACTCTCGTCTATCTGCTCGCCTACGGCGGACTCCGCTGGGGAGAAGCTGCCGCACTGCGAGGAGGACGGTGTGACCTCACCAGGTCCCGCATCGAGGTGGCCGAATCGGTGTCAGAAGTCGGAGGCGAACTCCACTACGGGCCCACCAAGAACCATCGCAGCCGCATCATCGGCATCCCCCGATTCCTCCGTGATCTGCTCGACGAGCACCTCACCCAACACGAGCCCAACGAACCCGACGCCCTCGTGTTCACCTCACCGGATGGTGCACCGCTCCGCAACGGCAACTTCCGGCGGCGGATCTGGTACCCCGCCGTCGAGAAGACCGGACTCCCCGAGGGCCTCCGCATCCACGACCTCCGCCACACCTGCGCCAGCCTCCTCATCGCCGCCGGCGCAAACCCCAAAGCCGTCCAAACCCATCTCGGTCACTCCTCCATCACCGTCACAATGGACCGCTACACCCACCTCTTCCCCTCAGACATCGACCACCTCATCCGACGACTCGAAGACATCCGGACTCGAACTCCCGCGGCCCAACCGCGGCCCAGGGACCGTTCACGCGGCATCGACATCGGCGGCAGATGACAGAAGCCCCCGCAAACACGGGGGCTTCTCGATGATGTGAGTGGAGCTGGCGGTGGGACTCGAACCCACGACCTGCTGATTACAAGTCAGCTGCTCTGGCCAACTGAGCTACGCCAGCGTGATGGACAGGATACCGCCGCTTGGCCCGGCGTTTGGATGGTCGACGAGTAGCCGCCTCAGGATCGGGAACGGAGGATTTCGAAACAGGCCAGCGCCGCCGCAACAGACGCGTTCAAACTCTCGGTACCCGACGCCATGGGGATCGACGCCACCACGTCCACCCGGTCGCGGACCAGCCGGTGCAAACCCGTCTCCCCACCGACGACGACCGCCACGGGTTGGTTCAGGAGGGGATGATTGAACAACGAATCATCGCCGGACGCATCCAAACCGATCGTCCACACGTCCAGACGCTTGCACTGACCGACGGCATCGGCGATCGATGAGACCTGGGCGACCCGGCACCGTTCGAGCGCACCGGCCGCGGCCTTGAAGGCAGCGGCACCGAGCGGGGCGGCCCTCCGGCCAGGAACGACGAGTCGCGGTACGCCTGCCGCCACGGCGCTGCGTGCGATGGCGCCCACGTTGTGAGGGTCCTCGACATGATCGACCATCACGAGCGCCGCAGGCGTGGCCTCGGCAACCAGATCGTCGAGGGCCGTGAAACGGATCGGTGTACACCGGGCGACCACACCTTGGGGAGCCGTGGTGCGGGCAAGCGGACGCACATCGTCGGAAACAGACACAGAAATTCCGGCAGCCTGGGCCTGTTCGGCGAGTTCGTCTCCCCGGCCTCGCTCGAAGAAGAGCTTCGTGACGCGACCAGCCTCCAGTGCGGCGGCGACCGCATGGAGCCCTTCGACGCTATCGCCGAATCCAGCGGCTGCCATCGGCTCCGTCCTCCACGGTGATGCCGATCTGCGCCAAACGGTCGCGGATCGTGTCGCTCAAGGCAAAATCCTTCGAGGCCCTCGCCTCGGACCGATGCGCGACCAGCCGGTCGAGTATCTCTTCGATCGAACCCTGCGCATCAACACCCAGCTCCGCGGCGAGATCCGAAACGGGCGCAGCCAGGTCGTCGAGCTTTCCCTCGACCGCGGCCAGACCGAGCACGTCGACCATCACGCGTACCGCCTCGGCGATCGCGCCGGTTGGGATGCCTTCGTCGAGCTCTCGATTCGCTTCGCGGACGGCGTCGAAGAGAACACCCAACGCCTCGGGAGTCGCGAAGTCTTCGTCCATCGCCTCACGGAATCGGTCCAGCACCTCGGCATCCGGTTCTCCTGGGTCCGGCCCGATCCGCTCGAGCAGGCGATCGACACGGGTCAACGCCGTTTGGGCGTCGCGCAAGAGTTCCTCGGAGAACTCGAGCGGGGACCGATAGTGAGCCCGGAGGTAGAAGAGTCTCACGGCACGCCCACCGAACAACTCGATCGCCTCTTGGAGGTCGATCAGGTGGCCGGTGGACTTCGACATCTTCTCGCCGCCGAGATTGACCATCCCGTTGTGAAGCCAATAGCGGGCGAACAGTGCCCCGTTGGCACCCTCCGACTGAGCGATCTCGTTCTCGTGATGGGGGAAGATCAGGTCCGCTCCCCCGCCGTGGATGTCGAAGGTGACACCGAGGTGCCTCTTCGCCATCGCCGAACACTCGATGTGCCAGCCCGGGCGCCCCGGCGCCCACGGGGCGTCCCAAGCCGGCTCGCCGGGCTTGGCGGCCTTCCACACCGCAAAATCGAGCGGGTCGTGTTTGATGTCGGAAACCTCGACCCTCGCCCCCGATCGCAGTTCGTCGACCTTGCGTCCAGACAGGCGGCCGTAGCTCTCCAGGGTCCGCACGGAGAAGTACACGTCGCCGTTCTCGGCCGGGTAGGCGAGACCACGGTCGATCAGTTCCGCGATCATCGAGAGCATCTCGGGGATGTGCTCGGTGGCCTTCGGTTCCACATCGGGCGGGCGCACGCCGAGGGCGTCGAAGACGCCATGGAAGATCCCCGCCATCCGCTCGGCCCGCTCGGCCATCGACTCGCCCGACTCGATGGCGGCGGCGATGATCTTGTCCTCCACGTCGGTGATGTTGCGAACGTAGGTGACCTCGAAGCCTCGCCACTCCAGGTAGCGACGAATCATGTCGAACACGACGGCGAAGCGACCATGACCGAGATGCGGTTCGGACTGGACGGTCGGGCCACAGATGTACATCCCGACTTTGCCGGATTCCTGCGGTTCGAAATCCTCGACGCGACGGCCGAGCGTGTTGAAGACCTTGATCGACATGCGACGGCGGATGATAGGGAGCGCCGTAGCAGTCAAGAAACGTCGACGGTGACCACGGCTAACGCGGCGATCCCCTCACCCCGTCCCGTCAATCCGAGCCCATCAGTGGTTGTGGCCTTCACAGACACCTGCTGGACACCAAGCCCGAGTGCGCCGGCGAGGCCGGCTCGAATTCCGTCCCTGTGGGGAGAGACCCGGATGGACTGCGCCACGACCGTGACGTCTGCGAATGAGAGGACCACTCCCCGATCGCCCGCCATCCGCACACACGTGCGGAGAAGGTCGAGCGACGACACGTCGTGCCAGCGGGGATCCGACGAAGGGAAGTGCTGGCCCAAGTCACCGAGAACCGCGGCGCCGAGGATGGCATCGCAGACCGCATGGGCGGCTACGTCCCCATCTGAAGTGGCAACGACGCCTTCCTGGGCGTCCACCACCACGCCTCCCAGCAGGACCGGTGGTGGTCCGCCGAGCCGATGGACGTCCATTCCGAACGCGGTTCGCGTCGTCACGACCCGCTCAACGCCGATTCGATGAGCATCGCGGCCTCCGAATCGTCGACCCCGGCCTCGGCGGCCACCGGAGGTATCAGGCGACGGCGGGCGCTCACCGCCATTCTCAGTAGGGCGGGTGAGTCGGCCCGACCGTTGAGGTCGCGGGCGAGACGGGCAACATCGAGCGGGTCGTGGGACGTCGAGAGCTCGTTGAGTCTCCGATACCAACTCCGATGCGAAGCCGATGGGGGCTCGGGCGAAGAACGGAGCACCTCGAGAATCGTCACTCGATGGGATCGAAGACCGGAAGGGCGCGGTCGAGGCGCTTGACGGCCTCTTCGTCGTCGATGTCGAGAGCGAATTCGAGTTCGGACGTGAGTGTCAATCGGGCCCGCGAGAGCATGCGCTTCAGTGCCGGTGAGATGCCCTTCGTCTGCTGGGCGAAGTTGAGGTCCCGAACCACCTCGGCCACTTGAAAGATGTCACCCGAGGTCATCTTCTCGTTGAGGACCTTGTACCAGCGGCTCCAGTTGGAACCCGCCTCCTGTGGCTCGTCTTTCAGGACGGACAGCACGTTGCGAGCTTGGGTCTTCGAGATGATCGGGCGGATCACTTCCTCGATCTTGTCCACCGGCACCATCACAGTGAGTTGCTCGGTGGCGATGTCGAGCACGTAGTAGTCGCGCTTCTCGCCGGCGAACTCCTGCTTCACCTTCTTGGCGATCGTCGCTGCCCCGTGCTGCGGGTGGACGACTTTGTCGCCCACCCCATACTTGGAGCTCTTGGAGGCGCGGCTGGACGAGGTGGTTGTTTTCTTGGCGGTCATAGAAGGCCGCTCATTCTACCCGAGCCTCCGACGAAGCGAGCCGGACCGGTCACACACCCTGCGGGGACCACGTTTCGGCGGCGGCGAGCAGCCGGTCGAAGTAGTACCGGAGCTGACGGGCCCGCACTTCTCCGACACCGTCGACTCGTTCCAGCTCCTCCACGGCGGCGGTTATGAGCCGTTCGAAACTCCGGAAGTGGCGAACCGTGGCGTCGCGTACCTGTTCGGGGATGCGACCCGCCTTCGACATGACCCGCAGCCCCCGAGGTTGGACGAGAAAATCGAGTTCGGTGAAGCCGACGGCCCTCGCCACACGGGTGGGGTCGACCAGCTCGGGATCGCTGAGTTCCTCCAGTCCCGCGGCCGCCTTGGCCACCGACGACCTGCGGGCGAGGTAGTCGGCGAGAGCGAGGTCGCGGACGTGGCCAACGCCTCGCAGCATGTCCGAGATCTGCACCGACGCCAGCCGGCCCTCGTCGCCCATGCTGACCGCGAGCCGTTCGATGGCAACCCCCACCCGACGCACGAGTTCGGTTCGCTGAAGCAGGGTGGTGACGGCCCGGTACGTCGCCATCCCGGACACCTCGAGGTTCGTGAGCAACGCTTCGGCCTCGTTCAGCTGGCGCCGCAGCCTGTCGAGGTTCTGCAGCTCCTGGTTGACTCGCGCGCCGATCGCCGTAGGGCTCGGCAGCTCGATCTTCTCGCCATCGATGTAAAGGGTGGCGACTCTCCGGCCCTCGCTCACCGCCACCACCGGCACCTTTGTCTGTCGGGCGATCCGCTCGGCAGTGCGATGCCGCGAACCGGTCTCATCCGTCGGAATCGAAGAATCAGGGACGAAGTGGACGTTGGCGCGATGGATCACCGTTGCGTGGCTGTCGAGGATGATCCCACCGTCCATTTTGGCGAGTTCTGCGAGTCGCGCCGCGCTGTAGGTCGATTTCTGGAGCGTGAATCCGCCGCTCGAGATCTCGTCGATGGAAGGCCCCGCCCCCAACACGATCAGCGCGCCCTTTCCGGCCTGCAGTATGCGCTCTATCCCGATCCGCAGGGGTGTCCCCGGAGCAAGACGTTCCAGGGTCGCGATGGTCGTCGAAGTGTTCCCAGCCACGATGGATGAGCGTATCAGCTCACAGCGTCCAAGGCAGCTCGCACCGCGTCACACAGCCGCAACCTCGAATCCGTGCCCGGAGCCACGACCGTCTTCACTCCAACCCGCTCCGACTCCTCTCGCCTTCTCAGATCGAAGGGGACGGCACGCACTTCTCCCGCGAGCCCGATCTCCCCCCACGCGGCGGTGGAACCGAGGGCAACGTCCCACGCGGAGGAGGCGATTGCCAGCGCGACCGGCAGGTCACACGCCGGCTCCTCCACGCGCCATCCACCAACCACGTTGACGAACACCTCTTGATCGGACAACTTGATCCTGCAGTGTCGTTCGAGCACCGCGAGCAGCTGATGGACCCTGGCCGCTTCGACCCCGCGCACAGATCTCCGCGGTTGAGCAAGTGTGGTTGGCGAAACCAAAGCCTGGATCTCCATCATGACGGCCCGACGCCCTTCGACCGCCGGGAACACCACGGTCCCTGGAACATCGGACTGCCATTCCGCGAGGAACGCGACTGAAGGATCGGCGACCTCGGACATGCCTTCTGACTGCATGTCGAACAAGGCGACGACGTGGGTGGCTCCGAAGCGGTTCTTGAAACTACGGAGGGCGCGGAATCCCCGATCGGGGTCACCCTCGAGTGACAGCACGACGTCCACCATGTGCTCCAACAATTTGGGGCCGGCAAGGCCGCCTTCCTTGTTGACGTGTCCGACCAAGACCGTGGCGATACCCGAGGACTTCGCGAACCGGATGAGGCGTGCCGCGCTCTCCCGGACCTGGGTGACCCCACCCGGAGCAGAGTCGACATCGGGGACACCAACCGTCTGTATCGAATCGATGATCAGGACCTCGGGCCGGCACTCCTCCGCGGCTGCGATGACCCGGTCGACGTCGTCATCGGCGAGCAAGAGGACGTCATCGCTCGCCACGCCGAGCCGGCTCGCCCGCAACCCGACCTGTTCAGCAGACTCCTCGGCGCTGGCAACCAGCGTCCTGGCGCCGCCCGCCGCCAGGCGTCCCGCTGCCTGCAGCAGCAACGTCGACTTGCCGACACCTGGCTCGCCCCCCAAGAGGATGACCGAGCCCTCCACCAGGCCGCCACCGAGAACCCGATCGAGTTCGCCGAGGCCGGTCAGACGCCGGTCGAAGCGCTCGGCGCCCACCTTCGTGAGCTGCACGGGCGTGGGCGCCAGTCCTGCGATGCGAGGCGGTCGCGAGACTTCCTCGACGAGTGGTTCCGGGTTCTTGCACTGAGGGCAGAAACCCATCCACTTCGAGCCTCTGTAGCCGCACGCGGCGCACGAATAGACCATGGACCCATCGTAGGGACAGGCTGTGACAGGAAACTGCGGCGGATGTCACTCGTCGCCGAAAGAGCGCCTCGAGAGCACCCATATCGTGCCGGCCGCGAGCGCGAGCAGGAACAAGGCTCCTACGATGGAACCAACACCCCACGTCTCGGTCGGTCTGATAGCCCACAGGTGCACGGCCGTGGCACAATACCTTGCCCCTTGCGAAAGACGACATGGCCGGACACATCTGCGACAACTGCGGCGCCACGGTCGGCGACGAACAATTCTGCCCAACGTGCGGTTCCTGGGTCGATCCCCTTCCCGGAGGGAACGGCGAAGAGTTCGAGCAGTTCTCGCTCGGAGAGGCTCCCCCCGCCGATTCCCAGACTGCGCGGATCCCTCGACAAGAGACCCAGTGCCCATCGTGTGGTTCGCCCAATCCGGCTTCGAACCGCCACTGCGAGAATTGCGGTGCCCGGCTCGCCCAGGGAGCGCTGCCCGTCGCACCACGGCCCGCCGTCCAGACGACTGCAGGCGTCCGGGCCGCTATGGGAATCAGCGCCGTCCTGCTCGTCGTGATCATCGCCGTCGTGATCGCCAATGTGTTCGGTGACGACGACGCCGCAAGCACCACCACCGTGGCCGCCATACAGTCGACGACCACGGCCCGGGTGGAGCCGCAGCCGCTGACCATTCTCGATGTCGACTGCAAGCTCACTTCAGACGCAACCCTGGAGGCGATCGCCGGATTCGAATGCGGCAAGTTGATCGACGGTGACGCCGAACGGACCGGCGAGTTCCAGTTCACGTGGACCGACCTCCCGGATGGAACGAATCCAGTGATCGTGCTCAAGTTCGCCGAGCAGGTCTCGGTTCGATCGATCGTGTGGACCAACATCAAGGACCCCACTCGGTTTGCACAGAACTACAAGGCCAACCGGGTGTCGATCTCGGACGACACCGACATCCCCCTTCCGACCGAGATCCCCAACGAGCCCGGCTCGAAAGTGATCCCATACGTCTCTCTCCCGACTTTCACCCTCACGATCGAGATCACCGATCCGCACGTATCGGTGGGTACGGAAGGCAATGTCTTCGAGGACTTCGCGATCGCCGAGATCCAGGTCCTCGGTAACCCTGCCAACACGGGCGCCACGCCGACCACCCCGTCGACGACCCCGTCATCCGAAGCCACCTCCACAACAGGCGGATAAGGGGCCAGTCGCCAGTCGCCAGCCGCCAGTCGCCAGCCTCCAGTCTCGAGCGAAGCGAGGACCCTCTGTTCCCTCCAGAGCGGGACAGGTGTCGCGGCAAGCGACAGAGGGGGGAACGAGGGCCGGCAGAGCCGATCGACTTGCTGACTTGCCCGAGCGAAGCGAGGCCCTAGTGCGCCTCGCCGCGACGGTACGGGATGCCGTCGGCGGCGGGCATGCGGAGCCGACCCGCGGCCTGGGAGATCACGATCAGCGTGAGGACGTACGGTGCCATGGCGATGAACTCGGCCGGGATCTCCTCGACCATGAAGTAGGCCACGATGAGCAATACGCCGCCAATCCAGGACAACAACGAATTGACACCACGCGATCGGAACTGCCACAGGGCGTAGAGCAGCAAGCCGATTCCCGCGAACAGGAGCAGGGCACGCACTGCGGCGCTCTCTCCCCGCAGCTGAAGCGTCAGGCCGTAGCCGAAGATCGCCGCACCCGTGGCAACACCGGCGGGACGCCAGTTCCCGAATATCAAGGCGGCCAAGCCGATGAATCCTCGACCACCAGTCATGCCCTCGCGGTACAGCCCGGCCTGCTCCGTGACCAGATAGGCGCCACCCATGCCCGCCAGTGCACCGGAGATCAGTACGGCGACCCACTTGTAGGTGTACACCCGGACACCGAGCGACTCGGCGGCCCACGGATTCTCACCCGTCGACCGCAGCCGCAGACCGAACTTGGTTCGCCAGAGCAGGTAAATCGACGCCGGGACGAGCAAGAACGCCAGCAGCGTGAACCAGGAGATGTTCCTCGTCCACCCGTGCAGGATCCCACCGATGTCCCCGATGAGGAACCAGTCGGTGTCTTCCATCGCCTTGAAGACGTCGGCGAGTATCGGCACCGTGAATCGCTCGACCGAGCCGGTCATCCGCGGGGACTGAGTCACGCCGGCATCCGTCCGTCCCACATAGAACACGGTGCTCAGGAATCGCCCCATCCCTGCGCCGATGATGTTGATGGCGACGCCCGACACGATATGATCGATCTTGAACGTGACAGTAGCCAGGGCGTGGAGCGCGCCACCGATGAGCCCGCCGACCATCCCGAACAAGATGCCGCGCCATGGACCCCAAGCGAAGGCACCGTACCCGGCGAACCACGTGCCGAGGATCATCATTCCCTCGAGGCCGATGTTGACGACGCCCGCTCGCTCGGCGTACAAGCCACCCAGACCGGCCAGAAGGATCGGCACCGCCAGCCGTAACATCGCCCCCCAACTCTGGAACGACGACATCTCGGCGGTGCCCGTGAGGATCCGTATCAGCGAGAAAAGCGACATGGCGATGAGAGCCGACACGAACACCCGGTTCGTGAAGAACGATTTCACGAGACTCTTTGGCTGCGGAGCCTCCGGTCGAGCTTCCTGGCTGATCGTCATGCCGTTTCCAGCTCCTTGGCCTCCACTGCGGCCGACAGCGCCTTCGTCTCTTCGTTCTGAGCCCACCGATTGACCATCGCAAAGGCGATGACCGCAGCCAGGATGATCGAACCGGTCATGATGTTGATGATCTCCACAGGTATCTGCTCACTCAGAAGCGCCTGGCCACCCCTACGGAGAAAGCCGAACAACAGCGCCGCCAGGGCAGCTCCCCCCGCGCTGTTACGACCGATGAGCGCAACGGCGATTCCATCGAATCCGTAGTTCTTGGGGAAGTCCGTTGCGTATTGGTGCGTCTCCGAGAGGATTGTGAGCATGCCCACCAGCCCTGCGAGGCCACCCGAGATCAACATGGCCCGAAGAATCATGGCTTTCGCCTTGACTCCCGAAGCCTGTGCGGCGGGCGCGCTCGTGCCCGACGCCCTCAGGTCGTATCCGAACTGGGTGCGGTTGAGCATGAACCAGAATGCGAACCCGACGATCACTGCCAGGATCACGAGACTCGACAGCTCCGCACGCCGCGGGTTGACTCCGAACGCCTCCAGGACCGGGTTGAGCGACGGCAACCATGCAGTTTCCGGAAGTGGCGTCGTGACGATGTTGAGAGCACCGACCGATCGTTCGTCACGCCAATAGTTGAAGAACAGCCACGAGATGAGGTTGAAGGCGATGTAGTTCAACATGATGGTCGATATGACCTCGTTCACGTTGCGCTTGACTTTGAGAAGGCCGGCGATTCCAGCCCACGCCGCGCCAGTGAGCATGGCGATCACCAGAATGATGAGAACGTGAATCGGCGCCCATACCGAGAACTTCGCACCCAGGTACACGGCCACCAGTGCCGAGATCAGGTATTGACCCTCGACTCCGATGTTGAACAGTCCCATCCGGAACCCGATCGCCGCGGCGAGCCCGGCGAAGAACAGGGGAACCGCCTGATTGAGAATCTCGATGATCGACGCCCACTGGATGCCCCCCGTATCACCGTTGTAGACGCCGTACTGCCACATCGCGCTGAAGGCATTGGTCGGGCTCTCATCGATGAGAAGCAGAGCGATCGAAGAGAAGAGCAGCCCGGCAACGAGGGCCATCACCGGTGCTCCGAGCACCGCGAACAGTCGTTTTCCCAGGCTCATACCTCGGCTCCAGTCATGTGTTTGCCCAAGACCTCGGGTGTGACGGCCTTCGGATCCAGTTCGGCCACGAGACGACCCTCGAAGATGACGTACAGTCGGTCACTCAGGCCGAGGAGTTCCTCGAAGTCCGCCGACGCCAACAGCACGCCCATCCCGGCACTCCGAGCCTCTCGAAGTTGTCCCCAGATGGCCGCCTGGGCACCGACATCGATGCCTCGCGTCGGTTGGGCGGCGATCAACAGGTCGGGCTTTGCTTCCATCTCACGTCCGAAGAGGAGCTTCTGCTGGTTGCCGCCCGACAGCGCAAGCGCCGCAACCTCGACACCGACGGTGCGGACGTCGTATTTGTCGACGATCTCCTGTGTCTTTTCCCGAGCGCCCTTCGGGTTGATGAGGAACCCGTTGCCGTAGGGGGGCGTCCGCTGATGTCCCAACATGGCGTTTTCCCACAGAGGTGCCGGCAGCAACAGCCCGTGGGTGTGCCGGTCCTCGGGAATGTATCCCATACCCTTGTCGAGGCGCTCGGCGGTGGTCCAGCCGTCGATGTTCTCGCCATTGAGCGTGACCGTGCCAGACGTCTGGGTTCGCATGCCAATGATCGTCTCGAGGAGCTCCAATTGGCCGTTGCCCTCGACCCCGGCGATGCCGACGATCTCACCCCGGCGGACGTAGAACGACACATCGGTCAGCCGATCGCGGCCTTCGGTGGCCTTCAGCCCGAGCCCGACCACTTCGAGGACCCGTTCGTCGGGGATGTCTCGCGCTTCGATACTCGGTGTGGGCAGTTCGCTTCCCACCATGAGCTCGGCCAAGTCCTTCGTCGTGACGTCGTTGGGGTCGACTGTGTCGATCGTGCGGCCGCGGCGGATGACTGTGATCCGGTCTGCGAGGGCGAGTACCTCATCGAGCTTGTGATTGATGAAGATGATCGTGACCCCCTCCGCCTTGAGGTGGCGAAGGTTCTCGAACAACTCGGTCACTTCCTGGGGGACGAGCACGGCGGTCGGCTCGTCGAGAATCAGGATGCGGGCACCCCGATAGAGGACCTTCAAGATCTCGATGCGCTGCTTCTCCCCCACGGCCAGCTCGGAGACGTAAGCATCGGGATCGACGTCGAGCCCGTAGGCTTCTTCGAGTTTCACGAGTTTCTCGCGGGCTCCGTCGAAGTCGATGGTTCCCCGGCCGGGCTCCATCCCCAGGATGATGTTCTCGAGGACGGTGAAGTTTGATGCCAGCTGGAAGTGCTGATGAACCATGCCGATTCCGGCTGCGATGGCATCGGTGGGCGAACGGAAGTGGACCGGAGTTCCGTTCACGGTCATGGTTCCCTCGTCGGCCTGCTGCATGCCGTAGAGGATCTTCATGAGCGTCGACTTGCCGGCTCCGTTCTCGCCGACCAGCGCGTGAATCGTGCCTTCCTCGACGTCGAACGTGATGTTGTCGTTTGCCACCACGCCGGGGAAGCGTTTGGTGATTCCTTTGAGTGATACCGCCAGCGCCACGGGCGCAGCATAGACAGCCGCGTCTCCGCCCCGCCTCTCAGACGGCAAGGGGCTCTCGACCCCCTCGTTCGGCCAATCCGCGGGCTGAGGACTTCGCTGAGCGACGTCCTCTACCCAGGGTTGTGGACGTCAGGAC
>JAOUGY010000497.1 GCA_029865445.1 Acidimicrobiia bacterium
TCCCGCACCAACACCTTGCCGGCATAGCTGGCCTCACGGCGGATCAGGGCGATCGAAGTCATGATGGCTGCCCCGCAAGCTTGAGATACACGTCTTCCAACGATGGCCGACGGATCTCCAGACCCGATAGTTCCTGACCCGCGGCGCGGGCCCAGTCGACGAGTTCCCCGACGGTGACCGTGGGCTCGGCCGAGGTGATGACCAGATAGGCGTCGTCGTGGCTGATCTTGCCGCTGGACAGGATCGAGGGGTCGAACGCCGACGGTGCGATGAAGCGGATCTGGGCTGGCGCCGTCTCACGACCCCCGATGGTACGTGGCGTGCCCTCGGCGCCGATCCGCCCCCTGACCAGGATCGCGATCCGGTCGGCGAGGGCCTCGGCCTCCTCCATGTAGTGCGTGGTCAACAGCACTGTCTTGCCGAGGCCACGCAGGTTGTCGATCATCGACCAGGCGGCTCGCCGTGCCGCCGGATCGAAACCCGTTGTCGGCTCGTCCAGGAACACCAATTCGGGATCGCCGACGAGTGCGAGGGCGACGTCGAGCCGGCGCTGCTGGCCGCCGGAGAGCCGGCCAGCACGGGCATTGCGCTTGTCGGCGAGCCCGACGAGTTCGATCGTGTCATCCACGTTACGAGGATGTGGGTAGTACCCGGCGTAGCGATCAACCAGCTCGAACACGGTCAGCTCAGAAGGCATCTGCGAGGTCTGTAAGACCAACCCGATGCGCGACCGCCAGGCCAGCGTCGCGTGTTCGGGGTCGGCGCCCAGCACAGTCACCGATCCCCCGTCGCGGTTGCGGTAGCCCTCCAACATCTCCAGCGTCGTCGTCTTACCGGCGCCGTTCGGGCCTAGCAGAGCGAATATCTCGCCTGCGAACACCTCGAGGTCGATTCCCCCGACGGCGGTGTGATCGCCATACCGTTTCACCAGGCCACGCACCTCGATGACCGGCGACCCGCGTTCCCTCTCCGCCGGGGGAGGAGTTCGACGCAGATCGATCGTCGGCCCTTCCGTTACACCGGCCGGCGCAGCAGCACCTGTGTCGGATCGGAAACGAGACAAGCGGACCACCGTTTCATCGTCACAGAACCGGTTGGCGCCCGACCAGAGGCCAAGGTCCTAGGCCAGCGGACTGACAGCAACTTCTGGGCCGTCTGCGTGCAGAAGCCAATTCGGGACTGCGCTCCAAGTTCTTCCGCTGCCGCGATCGCTTCAAGGCAGGTATGAATTCCGGATCTGGGCTGAACAAGGTCAGTCGAGCCCAAATGTCAGGTAGTCACTCCGACGCTCCTGGCGCGTGCCATCTGGCAGCTCTTCGTCACCTAGATAGAAGCTGACCTCCATGGCTTTGGCTTGCTGGTCATACAGGCTGTGCCAGACTGTCCGGGCGCGCACCGCGCTCGCCTGTTCCCGTTCGGCTGGGTCAGCGCTCAGCGCTGCGTGCACCGAGTGGAAGTTCACGCAGTCGTTGTTCGTCTTCATCTGTTCCGTTGTGAAACCGTCGTGCTGGCGGTCGATCCGGTCAACTAACTCGCGGTACCGCCAGAACGACTCATTCGCCAGGGTCAATTTCGGGTCGGGCATCGAGTCCGGTGTCGAATGCTTGTGAATCTGAAAGTTCGTGATCACTTGCGGCGCTCCAGTGCCATCGATCACATGCTGGAAGTTGCGTCCCGTCGAAACCTCGTAGATGAAGGAGTTGCCCGACTCATCGGCGATCAGGTAATGGCAGGGCACGAACCGGTAGTGCTGCTTGCTGGTCAGCAGCGCCTCCTGGGCTTCGGCAACCGTCGCGCAGGTGTCGAGCAGTAGCCGCATGACGGCTAGTTCGTGGAGTCCCACAACCTGCAACGCGCGTGCCAGGTGCGGTTCCCAGTTCGTCCCGAGTGCGGTTACTCCTTCATCATCGGCGAGGATGGTGACGGCCAGACCTGCGCTGTTGATTCCTTCCAGCGTGCCAGAGAGCGTGTCGAACGCGTGGATGGCCAGCGATGCGTAACCACCATCCGTCGGATACCACCGCATGACATATGGCTCACTCATCGACGGGCGCGGCTTCCCCGCCTCCGGAGGTTGCGGTCCCAGAAACATCTCGGCCATCGAGTCAATCGAGAAGTCGAAGTTGCGGCTCAGGTATCCGACCCCGGTTGCGGTAGTGGCAGGAGGGTAGTAGACGGCTGAACAGCCGAACCCCGGCACATCGGTCAAGTAATCCAACGCAGAAAAGTCATAGTGGTCGTCGTCGAGACTAACGCCGAAGGCCGCAGCGGCACCTTGCATCCGTTTCCAGTGGATCGGGAAGTTGTTCTGTAGATAGATCCGGCGAGCTCGGGAATAGAGCGGTTTGGCTGCGAAGTGGTCCAGTTCCTGCCCGTACCTCTCCTGTGCGATCGCT
>JAOUGY010000174.1 GCA_029865445.1 Acidimicrobiia bacterium
GCTCGATCTCTACGGAGAGGCCCTCCGGGAGCTCCTGTTCCCGCTCCTCCCACGCACCGTTCCCCTGTGGATCATGCGGCTCGGCCTCATCGCAGCGTTCGGGCTCCACATCCACTCTGCCTACTCGCTGACCCTGATGAACCGCAAGGCGCGCCCGGTCGCCTACCAGGGCCCACGGGAGTACCTGGCGGCCAACTACGCCTCGCGCACCATGCGGTGGAGCGGCATCATCGTTCTCCTCTACCTGTTCTGGCACCTCGCCGACTTCACATGGGGATGGCAGCCCTTCGCCCCCGACGGTTGGGAGCACGGAGCGGTTCACGCCAACTTCGTCGCCACCTTCTCGAGGGTTCCGGTGTCGATCCTGTACATCGTGGCGAACCTGGCACTGGGGCTCCACATCTTCCACGGGGCGTGGTCGATGTTCCAGAGCCTGGGCGTCAACAACCCTCGTTTCAACAAATGGCGCCGGTACCTGGCGATCGCCTTCGCCGCCGCCATCGTGATCGGAAACATCAGCTTCCCGGTGGCCGTCCTCACCGGCATCGTGGAAATGTGAGGTGATCTGATGACGATGACGCTCGACTCCAAGATCCCCGACGGACCCATCTCGGACAAGTGGGAGAACCACAAATTCTCGATGAAGCTCGTCAACCCCAACAACAAGCGCAAGTTCAATGTCCTGGTCGTCGGCACCGGCCTTGGGGGAGCCGCGGCCGCCGCGAGCCTCGCCGAGCTCGGGTACAACGTGGACGTATTCACGTACCACGACTCGCCGCGGCGGGCACACTCGATCGCCGCCCAAGGTGGGATCAACGCCGCCAAGAACTACCACGGCGACGGCGACTCGATCTTCAGACTCTTCTACGACACGGTGAAGGGTGGCGACTTCAGAAGCCGAGAGGCCAACGTCCACCGACTCGCCGAAGTGTCGGTCGACATCATCGACCAGGCCACCGCCCAGGGGGTCCCGTTCGCACGCGAATACGGGGGACTCCTCGACAACAGGAGCTTCGGTGGCGCTCAGGTGTCCCGAACGTTCTACGCCCGCGGGCAGACCGGACAGCAGCTCCTGCTCGGCGCCTACTCGTCCCTCATGCGCCAGGTCGGATTGGGGACGGTCAAACTCCACACCAAGATCGAGATGCTGGACGTGGTTGTCAAGGACGGCCGGGCGGTCGGGATCGTCACACGAGATCTCGTCAACGGCGAGATCCGATCGTGGTCAGGACACGCCGTGGTGCTCGCCACGGGCGGGTATTCGAACGTGTACTACCTGTCCACGAATGCCATGTACTGCAATGCCACGGCGGCATGGCGAGCCCATCGGCGGGGAGCGGCCTTCGCCAATCCTTGCTACACCCAGATCCATCCGACGTGCATCCCCCAGTCGGACGAGTTCCAGTCGAAGCTCACCCTCATGTCGGAATCTCTCCGCAACGACGGTCGAATCTGGGTTCCGAAGAATCCCGATGACACGCGCCGGGCACGGGACATCCCCGAATCCGAACGCGACTACTACCTCGAACGGATCTACCCATCGTTCGGCAACCTCGCTCCCCGCGACGTCTCGAGCCGGGCGGCGAAACGCGCCGTCGACGCAGGCAACGGTGTCGGACCACTCAAGAACGGCGTGTACCTCGACTTCGCCGACGCCATCTCCCGTCTCGGGCACGACAAGGTGGAGGAGAGGTACTCGAACCTGTTCGAGATGTACGAACGGATCACCGACGAGAACCCGTACGAAACGCCGATGCGCATCTACCCCGCCCCTCACTACACGATGGGTGGGCTGTGGGTGGATTACAACCTCATGACCACCGTGCCCGGGCTGTACGCCATCGGCGAAGCCAACTTCTCAGACCACGGCGCAAACCGGCTCGGTGCGTCCGCACTCATGCAGGGTCTCGCCGACGGTTACTTCGTGTTGCCGTACACGATCGGCGACTACCTCGCAGGCTGGCTCAATACGCCGGTGGTGCCGACCGACGACCCGGCATTCGCGGCGGTCGAGGACGAGACGAAGGAACGGGTCGCCGGCTTCCTGGCGAGCCGCGGAACCCGAACCGTCGACGACTTCCACCGCCAGCTCGGGCGGTTGGTGTGGGACTACTGCGGCATGAGCCGCGATGAATCCGGCCTCGACAAGGCGATCAGCGAGATCCCGGCGTTGTACGAAGAGTTCAAGTCGGACGTCAAGGTGCTCGGCACGGGCGACTCCCTCAATCAGACGCTGGAGAAGGCGGGAAGAGTCGACGATTTCTTCCAACTCGCCACCCTCATGTGCGTCGATGCCCGTCACCGAGAGGAATCGTGCGGTGGCCACTTCCGGGAGGAATACCAGACCGAGGATGGCGAAGCACTCCGGGACGACGAGAATTACGCCTACGTCGCCGCCTGGGAATGGACCGGGGACATCTCCAACCCCGTCCTGCACAAGGAGGACCTGGAGTTCGAAAACGTCAAGCTGGCCACGAGGAGCTACAAGTGAGGAAGTCCCCGGTCAGCACTCACCAGTCGGCAGCGGCGGGAAGGAAGAGTCGATGAGGGTCACACTCCAGGTCTGGCGACAGGCGAACACCGACGCACGCGGCGAGTTCAAGACCTATCAGGTCGACGACATCAAAGAGGACATGTCATTCCTGGAGATGCTCGACGTGTTGAACGAGCGGCTGACGATCCAGGGCGAGGAACCGATCACCTTCGATTCGGACTGCCGGGAAGGCATCTGCGGCACCTGTGGTGTGATGGTCAATGGACAGGCCCACGGACCCGAAGCGGCGACGGCCACCTGTCAGTTGCACATGCGGTCGTTCCAGGATGGCGACACCATCACCGTAGAACCGTGGCGCGCCGGAGCGTTCCCGGTCCTCAAGGACCTGATGGTCGACAGAGCCGCCTTCGACGAAATCATCGCCTCGGGCGGGTTCATCAGCGTTCCCACCGGCTCGGCGCCCGATGCGAATCTGATTCCCGTCCCGAAGTCGGTGGCGGAGGCGGCGATGGACGCCGCAGCCTGCATCGGCTGCGCCGCCTGCGTGGCGGCCTGCCCGAACTCGGCGGCCAACCTGTTCACTGCTGCCAAGGTCGCTCAGCTCAACATGCTGCCGCAGGGCCAGCCCGAACGCTGGGACCGAGTGCTCAACATGGTCGAGACGATGGAGAGCTACTTCGGTTCGTGCACCAACCATGGTGAATGCGAGAAGGCGTGTCCGAAGTCGATCTCGATCGACTTCATCGCCATCATGAACCGCGACTACGTGAAAGCGAAGTTCAAGAACCGCCGCCTCGTCAGCCAGCAAGGCTGATAGAGCGCGGAGAGCAGCGTGTAAGACGTTGAGGGGCCGAGCGGCTACATGGGGCGCTCGGCCCCTCAAACCGGCAGCCGCGTTCCGCCGATATGCCGAACATGGAGCGCGGCGACAAGGATCGAACCGGGAGCATCGCTCGTCGAGACCGCCATCGTCCTCCCTTTGCTGCTCTTCTTGATGGTGAGCTTTCTCGAGCTCGGGGTTTTCGTTCAAGAACCATCTGACGATCGCCAACACCGTCCGGGACGCCACCCGCACCCTCACTGCCAAGGTGACGACCCCGACGCCGATTGCACCACCATCGAACGGATCATCGAGACGGTGTCTGCGGGCGCCGACCCGGCGGGCATCGTTCTAATCGAGATCTACAGGGCCGCCGGCGACGGAACCCAGCTCGCGGCGCAGACCAACGCGTCCACCTTCGTCGGCGGCGACCGTTCCGACTGCACCCGCTGGTCCGGTCCAGTTCTCTATCCGACCGGGGAGTGGCCGCGGTGTGGACGACACTGACCCTCACCGCTTGATCGGCGCGGCGGCCCTCGATCCTCGCCGACAACGAATACGCGGTGACGCTCCAATCCGCGGTTCCGACGTTCTTCATGACGGTGCTCGGAATCGAGAGTGTCGACCTCTCATGTTCGGCGACGGCCGATTACGTCAAGCCGGTGAGACTCGTGTTCCATCGACAACATGGCCAACCCCACCGATCGCACCACGTGGTCGGCGAGGTTTCCGGCGACCACGTGAGACTCATCAAATGAAGAACGAACAGGGTGCGGCACTGGTCGAATCGGCGTTCATCATCAGCCTGCTGCAGATGCTGGCCATCGGAGCGGTGGAATGGGGCTTCGCTTCCCGTGAGTATCTCGGCGTTGCCGCCGCTTCCCGGGTTGGACCAATGAGACCGCCATGCGGCTCGAACCGGAGTCGTTCTGATGGGGCACGCCCACAGGGGGGGGCCACACCGGCCCCCTCCTGTTCAAGATTCACCACGGCCATTTCCGATACATGTCTGGTGCACCGCTTCGCTCACACTCTGACCGGTTGGCTGACTAGTCACTCCGGACGTCATCAAAGTGGTCCTCTCATTTCGATGGCGTATTTGCCGACAGACATCTCGAAGGCCCCAACCCGCACCGCAGAGATGAAACCCACGCACAACCACAACGAAAAAGGCGCATCGCTCGTCGAGTTCGCCATCGTGATGCCAGTCCTGTTCATGATCCTCATCGGCATCATGGAGCTGGGTATCGGTTTCAAGGACCTGCTCGGAGCGTCACAGGCCACCCGCGAGGGTGTGCGGATCGCCGCATTCGCCGGCAACGACCCGGACGCCGACTGCGCGGTGCTGCAAGGGATCGCACCTTTCCTCTCCACCTACATCGACGACCTCGACCGCGTCGAGATCTACCAGGCGAGCCAGAACGGCAGCCAGATCCTCTCGAAGACCAACATCTACACGTTCACCACCGGCGATCCGACCGAATGCACCGACTGGGTATCGACGATCCAATGGCCGTCGACGAGCCGTCAGGCCACGGTGGGCAGCCAGCCGCTGGACATCGTCGGTGTGCGGATCCGCCTGGAGCACACCTGGATCACCCAGTTCCCGCCCTTCAACGGTTCCTACATGATCGACGAAGCCGAAATCACCAGGGTCGAACCTGAGGCATTCCAATGATCGATCGCATCGTCCGGTTCGCCCGCGAAGCCGAGCGGGGAGCCACTCTCGCCTGGGTCGCTGGGTCGATGGTGGCACTCCTGGCCATCACCGCCTTCGCCGTCGACCTGGGTTGGTATTACCTCAACGCCGCTCGCCTCCAGCGGGCATCTGATGCCGCCGCCCTCGCCGGCGTGACATGGCTCCCCACCTCACCGGCCAACGCTCTCCAAGACGCAGAGACCGCCGCCCGCGTCAATGACTTCGCTCACGCCACGTTGACCGGCAACGTTCTCGCGGACAACAAGTTCCAAGTGTCGATGGCGGTCGACGTCCCGACATTCTTCGCATCGGTGGTCGGGATCGAAACGCTTCCACTCTCCAGAACCTCGACCGCCGAATACATCAAGCCGATCAAGTTGGGAAGCCCCTCGAACAAGTTCGGAGATGGAACCGACTCCTCGACGGCCTTCTGGGCGTCGATCAACGGTCCCGAGACCGCCAAACAGCAAGGCGATCCGTTCGGCACAGCATGCTGGTCGAACCCGTACCCAGACACCACCGGGGTCGATCCGCCGGGCGGGTGTACGGTCTCGAATCCCGAGTTTCGCAGCGGCGGCTACTACTACGGGGTCGAGGTGCCGGCCGGAGTCTCATCGTTCAATGTCGCAGTCATGAACGGCTCCTTCTATGCGGGCGGCACCCTCCTGTCCGGAACGGGTGACTATGCGCTGGAGGAGAGCTACTACGACGGCAACCCGAACGACTCGCGTTGGAACACGACGTTCACGCTCTACGCTCCTGACGCCACCCCGACCGACCCGTACGACAACTCCACCGTCGTCTGCTCCCGGACGTTCGGCACACGCTACGGATCGAACCCACAGAGCAACGATTCCACCTACTGGACCGACTACAACGTTTGTTCCTCGTCGGCATCGACGGCAACCCACGGGATCGGCACGTACGTGATGAGAGTCAGCACCAGCACGGTCTCCGGCTACTCCGGAATCGGCGCCAATCAGTACCGCGTCCGGGTCGACTCCGTCGGTGGTTCCTCCCGCTTGTTCGGGATCAACGACATGTCGATCTACACGAACGTGAGCGGCGGCGTCTCCAACATCTATCTTGCCGAGATCCCGACGATCCACGCCGGCAAGAAGCTGCTGATCAACCTCTACGACCCCGGCGAGGACAACGGCAACGCCTACATGACGATCAGGCCGCCCAGCGGCAGTGTGTCTTGCTCCTACAGAGCGTACAACGAGGCCGGCTCGCAAACACGCTCCGGGAACTCGTCCACCTGTCGGATCCAGACCGCCAGCTCCGGGTCCAGCTACTTCCAAGGCAACTGGGTGAGAATCAACATCGACATTCCCGCCACGTACAGCTGCACGACCAACTGCTGGTGGAGGATCTACATCGAGAACAGCCAGTCCCACGACCGCACCACCTGGTCGGCGCAGGTCATCGGCAACCCGGTTCGATTGGTGCCCAACCCGTGAGGCTCTTGCGCCACTCCAACGAAGAGGGGGCCGCCGCCGTGGAGACGGCCATGGTGCTCGGACTGCTTCTCATGATCGCCCTCGGCGGGTTCGAGTGGGGGATGGCCTTCAGGGATTGGCTGGCAGTGACATCCGGAACCCGGGAGGCAGCGCGTATCGGCGCCCAGGCGGGCGATGAACCCAACGCCGACTGTCTCATTCTGGAGGCCGCCGCAGGGTCCCTCAGAAGCATCGAGGACGACCAAGTGATCCGGATCAGGATCTTCCGATCCAACACATCGGGAGCCATGGGCAACTCCCAGGTTTACCGGCCTGCGCTGCCCACCGACAGCCCTGGCTCACTTCGCTGCTCGACGTGGTACCCACTGTCGTTGAACTATCCGGAGTCACACCGGGACAACGACGGCGTCAATCGACACTGGTTGGGAGTCGAGATCGAGTTCGACCACGATTGGACCACCGGATTCCTGTGGTGGAGCGGATCAGTGTGCGACCGGGGCACCGCCCCCGGCAAGGACTGCTGGACTCAGCGGACCATCATGCACATCGAACCCGATCCCACCCCCTGATCCCCGAAGTGGGCGGGGGGTGTCCAGTTCGTTCGGGGCGTTGTCATCTGTGGACTGGTGGGACCGGCTGCTCTCGGGTTTCGTGAAGGGACGCCCCATGCCCCAACGCGGTCCTTCACCCCAGACCGAACGCGGCGCCACTCTCGTGGAGATGGCGATCGTGTTACCTCTTCTGCTCACGCTCGCGATCGGACTCATGGAGATGGGCATTGCCACCAAGGAGTACCTGACCGTCTCCACCGCCGTGCGCGATGGCGTCAGGGTGGCTGCGCTCGCAGGCAACGATCCGGACGCCGACTGCGCCGTTCTCCGGGAGGTCGGCTCCATCCTCGGCGTACTACACGTGCACGGCGGACTGCTGGTGGTACGTCCGCTACGACCTGTCGGCGCTCGGGGCGGGTTTCCAGCCCACCGACCGCTCCACCTGGACCGCCCGCGGGCTCGGCAATCCCGTGACGCTCATCCCCTATGCTCCCTGACTAGTCACTGACGAGTCCGCCGTAATAGGCCATTGCGCCGACCCCGACCTGCGCTTACATGTTACGAGGACGGCGTTGGCCTGTAGGCAGATGACAAAGGGCGCTACACTGTCCACGACAGGGACGCGGGGGTATTTGGCGTGCTCTGCATCGATCGGAAATGACGCAAGGGGCGGACATGCAACACACACGGCGACGGCTGGGGTCCAGGAGCCCCGAAGGGGGCGCAAGCCTCGTCGAGTTTGCGATCCTCGCACCGCTCCTGATCGCACTCCTCCTCGGAATCGTCGAGTT
>JAOUGY010000498.1 GCA_029865445.1 Acidimicrobiia bacterium
TTCGGTGCATACAGGCCGTCCCAGGTCTCCACGTACATCAGGTGTACGTCGGCACCGTTGACCGATTCGACGATTTCGACGTGTTCGGGATCTATCGACATCTCGCGTGCCTCCGCTCGGTGTTTCCCAGCAATATATCGCAATCGATTGCGGGCTGGCGGGTCCGAAATGGAATCTCAATCCACCTTTGAGAATGTTTGCCCTTTTTGAAGCACCAACTTTTCCAGGGGCGTAACTTCCCCGCTGATGGGACCGTGCCCTCCGACCGACGGATGGGCTCGACTGAGGGAGTATCTCGTGCGACGGTTATCGACCCTGCTCGCGCTCGTCATCGCTCTCGCCATGATCCCGGTTTCCGGGGCCGGGGCGGCGAGCTGTGACACGCAAACCAACAACACCTACAAGAAGCTCTTGGACTGTGTGACCGTGGACGGGGCGCGTGCCCACCAGGCCGCCCTCCAGAGCATCGCCGACGCCAACAACGGCATCCGCACCTCGGGCACGCCGGGCTACGACGCCTCGGTCGACTACGCCGCCGGCGTCTTCGAGGCGGCGGGCTACGACGTCACCGTCCAGCCGTTCGACTTCCAGACGTTCATCGTGCTGACGCCGACCGTCCTCGAGCAGGTGGCCCCGCCCCCGGCCGGGCCGATCGACACCCGGATCTTCACGTACTCCGGCAGTGGCGACGTGACGGCCAGCGTCACCCACCTCCCGGCGCCGCCGGCCGACGCCAGCCCCGGCTGCGAACCGGGTGACTTCGCCGGGTTCCCGGCGGGCGACATCGCACTCATCAGCCGCGGCGCCTGCACGTTCGCGATCAAGGCCACGAACGCCCTCGCCGCCGGCGCGGTCGGCGTCGTGATCTACAACAACCAGCCCGGGGTCATCAACGGCACGCTCGGCAACGGGTTCACGCTCGACATCCCGGTCACGTCCGTCACCCAGGACGTCGGCCAGGCGCTCGCCGCGACACCGGGGCTCGTCCTCCGCGTCAAGACCGACACCTTCCGCGGCGTCGCCACGACCTACAACGTGATCGCCGAGTCACGCGGCGGCGATCCGGACAACGTCGTCATGGTGGGCGCCCACCTCGACTCGGTCAACGCCGGTCCGGGCATCCAGGACAATGGATCCGGTTCGGCGGCGATCCTCGAGGTCGCCGAGAACATGGCGAAGTCGAACGTGGTGAACAAGGTCCGCTTCGCGCTGTGGGGTGCCGAGGAGTCGGGCCTCGTCGGATCGACGTACTACGTGAACAACCTGGCGGCCGAGGAACTCGAGAAGATCGCGTTGTATCTCAACTTCGACATGATCGGCTCACCCAACCACGTGTTCTTCGTGTACGACGGCGATGACTCCGACGGAGTCGGCGCCGGCCCCGGCCCCGACGGGTCGGCGGCGATCGAGCAACTGTTCGAGTCGTATTACACCCAGAAGGGCCAGTCGTGGAAGGGGACCGACTTCTCCGGTCGCTCCGACTACGGCCCGTTCATCGCGGTCGGTATCCCGTCCGGTGGCCTGTTCACCGGTGCCGAGGGCATCAAGACCGCGGATGAAGCTGCCATTTGGGGTGGAACGGCGGGTGTTCAGTACGACCCGTGCTACCACCTGGCGTGTGACACCTACGACAACATCAACCTCCACGCCTACGACATCAACGTCGACGCCGTGGCGTATTCGACGCTGACCTACGCCTACTCCACCGAATCGGTGAATGGGGCCGGAGGCAAGATCGTTCCCGGCTCGCCATCGGTGGGTTCGGGGTCGACGACGGCCGCCGGATATCCCGGTGGCGAGTCACACGGACTCCACGACCACGACGAGGTGACCGAGTAGAAATCGGTCAAGAACAGCGATGGGGCCGGGCGTTCCGAACGCCCGGCCCCATCCGCGTCATCGACCTCTCGGGAGGGTTTAAGCCAGGGGGTGGAGGGGCTTTGGCGCCGTCCTCCACCCCCTGACTCCGCTCCGCTCGTCGCTCGTGGCGACACTGTTCACATCGGCCAAAGGTCCCGCGAATCAAGAGGACCATATGGCGCACACGCCCGCGGACTAGTTCTACGCAGGTGAAGGGGTAGCGCCGACGTCAGCTGTCGGCGGACTCTGCGTCCGCGTAGCGGATGTCCGGGAGCCGGAGCGACAGCAGAAAGCCCACCACCACGAACACCACGGCCACGAGTCCAGTCAACCTCGCCGCCGTGGCGAAGGCGTCCGACACGGCGGCGACCACTGCCTCAGAACCCGGCTGCTCGGCGATCGACGGCAGGGCTTGACCGGCCGACCCGGCGATGGCTTCGGTGATCCCCTGGCGTGCGACGTCGGGAAGTCCGGGCACCGATTCGAGAGCGGCTGCGGTCTGCGTCTGGAGACTCGCCGAGAGCATGCTGC
>JAOUGY010000499.1 GCA_029865445.1 Acidimicrobiia bacterium
GTAGCGTTCGAGAGGGTTGGCCCCCTTGGAGGTGATGTGCTCGTAGGCTCGCTTGACCTGGAGTTGCCGGTCGGTCACGTGCGGGGGCAGCATGCCTTCGAGCTCGAACAGCCGCCGTTCTTCGGGTGTGAAGGCCGTCCCTTTGTTGAGGAGCGGGTCGAGAAGGATCGCCCCGCCCCGCTTCCAGACGCCGTCCATGATCCACGGACCGTCGGCGCTCTGTTCGATGAGGTACTTCATGGTGCTCCCGTTGACACGTTGCACCACCATTCGTGCCGGACGGCAAGCGCCGGCGCTAGGGGCGGATGTCGAGTTCGAGAAGGCCCGCATGCCATGATGACGTGTGCCCGGTCGAGTCAAGATCGTCTCCGCGACTGTCGCGACCGTCGGGGTCGTCCTCGCTGCCCTGGTGCTTCACCCGTACCCGCGAGCGGCTGCCGACCTCAGTGTGGGCGCGGCACTGATCGCAACCGCCTATCTGGTGTATCTGCTCGAAGATCGAGCGAGCAGGTGGAGGGTCTTCGCGCTCGCTGTTGTGTTGGGGACGAACATCGCCGCCGCCTTTGACGCAGCACCAGTGCAGCTGCTCAGCGCGTTACTGATTTGTTACTTCGCCCTGCGAATTGTTCTTCGCTCCGGGCTCAGCCCGATTCGGCCATCGGGAACGGACCCGCCTTCGCGTACAGGCTGACGACGGACTCGCCGAGGTGGCCCCGAAGCCAGTTGGCGGTGGCCGCCAGGGCATCGAGATCGAGGCCCGTGTCGAATCCCATCCGGTGAAGCATGTAGACGAGTTCCTCGGTTGTGATGTTGCCCGTGGCGTTGGGGGCGAACGGGCATCCGCCCACGCCGCCGAGGCTCGAGTCGAAGCTCCTCACGCCCGCCTCCAATGCGGCATAGGCGTTGGCGATTCCGGTGCCCCTGGTGTTGTGGAAGTGAGTTCCGAGCTGAACCCCGTGCGGTACCACGTCGGAGATGGCAGCGAACCGCTCGGTGACGTCGGCTGGTGTCGCGACGCCGATCGTGTCGGCCAGGCTGAGTCGAGCGGGTGGCACATCCATGCACGCCTCCACCGTTTCGACCACCGACCGCACCGACACTTCCCCTTCGAAGGGGCATCCGAATGCCACTGACACCACGAGCGACGGGGCGACCCCCGCCTCGCGGGCGCGGGTGGCGATCCGTTTCCACACTTCGACGCCCTCGGCAGCGGTGGTGCCCTGGTTGCGTTGGGAGAAGGTGTCTGTGACCACCGCCGCGTAGCCGATCTCATCACATCCGGCGGCGATAGCCCGATCGAGCCCACGTTCGTTGAGGACCAGACCGATGTAAGAAGCGCCACGACCGCGGGGGACCAACGCCATCACGGCCTCGGCGTCCGCCATGGCCGGCACGAGTCTGGGGTGGACGAAGGAGGTCGCTTCCAGGCGACGCATCCCGGCGTCGATCATGCGCGTGATCAGTTCCACCTTGATTTCCGTGGAGAGGAGGATCTTCTCGTTCTGGAGTCCGTCCCGAGGTGAGACGTCGATGATCTCGGCGCTTTCGGGCATACAGGGTCCTGGGTCGCTGCCGGCGATGCTAGACAGCGGCTCCTTCACGCGTTGATGGCGACCACCAGGCAGCAGATGGCGAGTACGAGGTTGACCGGAGCCCAGATCCGTTCGATGCGTGACCTCGATACGGCGTTCATCAGGGTTCCGAGAACGAAGAAGCCGCAGAGCACCCACATGGCGGTCCGCCCGGAGCCGGGCAGCCATGAGATCTGTGCCAGGCCCGCAGCGTCGATCACGTAGAGGGCGAGGAGCGGGAACACGACCGCACCCGAAACGGCGCTGGAAACCCTGAGTCGGTTGGGCAACACACCTGGGTTCTGCCCGCCCCAAGCGGCCGCCCCCCACGGCATGCCCGCCGCCAGCAGGATTTGGAACAGAGCGACGATCGTGAACAATACGACTGCGATTGTGGCGGCGGCGGTCATCCTGACGGCGACCCTAGCCGCAGCCACCCGCGAAGGTCACGTGTTCGATTCTGTCGCGAGGATCCGCTCGATGGTGTCCCGTCCCATGCGATGCATCGCCGGGTTGGTTTCGCGGTAGTACCAGACGGCGCCCATCGCCTGCTGGAGAGCCCAGGCCTTGCCCCGTTCCCACTCCAGCTCGTCGCAACCAAGGTCGTGGCGAAGCAGGTGCCGACGGTCGGCGTCGAGGAGGTGCCAGGCGCCGACGAGGTCGAGGGCCGGGTCGGCGGGTCCGAGCCCTCCGACGTCGAGGATCCCGACAAGCCGGCCTTCCGACACGAGCACGTTCCCGGGAATCAGATCCCCATGGGTCATCACGTCGGGGGAGACCTTCGGCAGCCGGCGAAGGCGATTCCAGATCCGCC
>JAOUGY010000175.1 GCA_029865445.1 Acidimicrobiia bacterium
CATCGAGCAGCGTCTCGACCTCGAGTGGGTTTGGGTAGTAGGCGCCAAAGGCTTGGACGATCTCTCCCACTGTGAGCTCGTCGCTCTGGGTGCTCACCTGGAGCACCGCGCCAATCCGCGAGCGCCACCGGCGCTTTGCATCCTCCGGGTCGGATCCCAGCACGACGGCGTCTCCTGCATCGCGGCGCCGGAGTCCCTCGAGGATCTCGACGAGAGTTGTCTTGCCGGCGCCGTTGGGGCCGAGGACGGCGAATACTTCCCCGGATTCGACCTGGAGGTCGACGCCGGCGAGCGCCTGGACGTCTCCGTAGCGGCGCGCGATTCCCCGCGCTTCGATGGCCATGGACTGGGTCATGTCGACCCTCCTTCCGTTGTTGATCTGCGGCTGTGTTCTTCGGCAATGACCCGGGTTCCAGCGAGCCAGTCGTGAAAGGAGCGGTGGTATGGGTCGACTGCCATGGCGATGACCGACGCCAGCACGAGGGCCTGGGCGCCGATGGCGGCCACGATGAGCATCGAATTGGTGGAGTCGTCGAACAACCCGATGACCGCAGTGTGGGCGAGTTGCCAAGGTAGGAACTTCACGATCGAGCGGGTGAGCGACCGAGCGAGACTCAGACGCCTCCCCGAGCGATCCGTGACCTGCAATCCGAGGCGCCGCTTCCCAAACGTGGCCTTTCGTGACGACGCCTCCTGGAAGGCGAACGTCAGAACCACGGGGCCGACCAGGGTGACGAAGGCGAAGATGTCCGCGCTGGTGGGTGAAGCGAAGTCGTAGTCGAAGGCCCGTGCGACGACTCCGGCCGCGGCGGCGAACACTGCCCAGCCCGCTACGACCGCCAGGTCGAGGGCCGATGCCCGGAGTCTCGGCAAGGCTCTCGCAGGAGCGGCTGTTGTCGCAGCGCTGATGGGTTCGGCGTTCATGAGAAACCCACTTCGAAGACAGCATCGGGCTGTTTGGTCTCGACGACCGGTTCGGTGACGCGTGGCGCGTGGGCGAGGTTGCGCCAGCCGTAGCGCAGTAGGACGGCGATGCCGGCGACGGTGATGGCGGCGCCGTAGGCGGTGTAGAGCATGTCGCTGCCGGTGGGGGTGTTGATGGTGATGTCGAGGCTGGCGTGGAACAGGGCGAGGGCGAGGAGGTTGCCGCCGCTGCCGTTGTAGATCCAGGTCATGATCAGCGCCCCGGTGAGGAAGCTGAAGAAGAGCCCGACGAATCCGGCGAGGTCCATGGCCACGTAGCCGGGGACGAAGGTGAAGCTGGGAACGTGCCACAACGTCCAGATCAAGGCCACGATCAGGGTGGCCGGAAGGGCGTGCATGTGGGCCTGGAGGCGGGGGAGAAGCACACCGCGCCATCCGATCTCCTCCCCGAACCCGTAGAACACCAGGTTGGCGAGCCAGTACAGGCTGATCCCGAGGGTGGCGTATTCCTCGCTGGCACCGAAGCGGGAAAGGTTGGGCCAGACGCCGTCGGCGATCCGGGTGATCACCACCGCCACGAAGAACAGGACGACCGGTCCGAGCAAACCGATCGTGTTCCACCGCCAGTCACGAACGGCGGTGGACTGCCGGGCCAGCCGCCGAAGGCCGGCCCGGCCGGACCACCTCCACGTGACCAGGATCCCCGCCACCATGGGGCCGATCCCACCAATCAGATGGAAGTAGATAGAGGCCGGTCCTTCGATCCAGCCTTTCGCTTCGGCGATCTGAGGGAGCCAGATCACCCAGGAGAGACCCCAGGCGAGGGCGGTGAATGCGACCAGTGGACTGATCCAGCGGTTGGTCGTCATGGGGTGTTCCTCTCCGGTAGATAGGAGATGGTCTGGTTGGTGCTCATGCGAAGCCACCACACGGCGGTGACGGCTACGGCCAGAACGGTGGACAGCACACCGTTGTAGGTGTCGAACGTCCTGGAGATCTCGGGGGCGGCGACGTGGACGACGCTGTGGGAGAAGTGCCAGATGGCACACAGGAGCACGCTGCCGCCGGTGCTGTTGTAGAGCCAGGCCAGGAACATCCCGCCGATCACGATCACCACCGCCTGGCCGACCTGCTCACCGAGGGCGGCGTCAGCCATCCCTTCCCGGTACAAGTAGAAGGGCAGATGCCAAACCGCCCAGATCCCACCCAGCACGAGCGCCGCCACGATCGGGCGGAAACGGGCCTGGAGGCGGGGAAGGGCGGTACCACGCCATCCCATCTCCTCGCCGATCCCGTAGGCGATGGCCGGTACCAGGAGCGCCAGTATCCAGCCACGGCCGGAGAGACGGCCGGACTCGGAGAGGGCCGACCAGTCCGGCCACGCGCCATCGGCGAAGCGGGTGATCACCGCGGCAGGGACCAGGAACACGAGCGGGCTGAAGGCCGCCAGGTAGCACCAACCGGACACCCGCCACCGGGCGAACCCATCCCGGAGGTGGTCTGCGGCCGCGGGCGACCGGCGAGCGATCACGAGTGCGGCCGCCAGGGGGCCGAGGGCGCCCACGGCGTGCCATTCGGATCCGATCTCGGCAGTGATCCAACCCTGATGAGAGGCGGCGATCGGAGCTGTCGCCACGAACGTGATCCCGAACGCCAGCCACAAGTAGAGGCCGAGCCCCGACGCATTGGCCTCGGTCTTCTTGGGGCTGACCGTGGCCATGGTGCCGGTCACCGCGTCACCTCGGCGAGATCGGGGACGCCGCTGCCGGACACCGCTGCGGGCCGACCCAGCAACGCGGCGATCGTCAATCCTGCGGCGCTCTCCTCGATCAAGTGCCAGCCGATGTCGGCCGCGAGGACTTCACCTACCAGGATGTCCGTGGTGCCGAAGTAGTAGAAGCCGGCGGGGACGATGAACACCAGGCCGCTCATGATTCCGAGCCCCAGGCCACGCGCCCACCACGACCTCCCAAACGAAACGTACGGGTACGCGACCGTCATCAGCGTCGCCAGGGTGACGAACGACAACAGAATGAACACCATGGACGGGTTCTCTCTGGCGACGGCCCCCCACGAGCCGGTGTCCCGGTCGTAGAAGCCCTTCATCAGGACCGCATACCACAGCGAGTTCAGACCCAGCATCACGATTGCGGTGGTGAGGACCACGCCGAGTCGGCGGAGGGGTCCCGGTCCGCTGAGACGCCTACTGGATTCGACCATTCTGGGGTTCCTTTCGAGTATCCGTCACCACCGTATGTCGAGGCGATCCCGCAGTCATCAGGGCACTCACCGGATCCTGTTGGGCGTGCTCTCCCCTGGAGAACCCGTCTGTGCCATGTGCTCCGCTCCGTGCCCGCACGGGTCTCAAGTCCATTGGCCTTGCGCGAAGATGAGTGAATGCAAGCGACGAGTCGGATGCGCATCTGGCTGGCGCTGGCGGTCGTCGCCGGGATAGCGGCTGTGTCGGCGACGTTCTGGATCGGTCGGGGCCAGAAGAGCATCCCGGTCGCGGATCTCGCACGTCTCGAATCGGCGATCGACCCCTCCCTGTCCCCCGTTCATGCCGCCCTGGCGTGGAGCTTCGAGATCATCGGCGGTCGAACGACCCTGACCGACGCCGACCTCGACCGACGGCTCGTCGATGGCTACCGGGGCGGGGACACAGCCGAAGAGATCCAGGCGCTTTTCGACCACATGCTGGCGGAGGTGACCGGACCCGTGAGTCTCGTTCGCATCCACGAGATCGACCATGAGCGCGGCACGGCGGTGGGAATCGGTGCCAAGGGCGTCATGCTGCTCGTCGATGTCGCCGTTGACGAGCAAGGGCGGATCGGGCTCTGGCAGTTCTCCGAGCCGCCGTCCGGGCCCCGCATCCCACCGTGGCAGACGGGGCTCCTGGTCGCCGCCGGTTGGGCATTCGTCGGGGCCGGGCTGCTCGCTCGTCGATCAGGTCGGAGTGGCACGGTCAGCGGGCTCACGTTGGGATCCATCACGGTTCTTGCCCAGGTGTTGGCTCTCAGCGATGCGCCCAGTCTGTATCTGATTGGACGATTGGCCCCGGCCCTGGTTCTTCCTTGCGCGCTCTGGGTGCTCGTGGACACGTGCCCGGTGAAGGGCCGGCGGTGGATCCTCGCCACCGGTGCACTGGCCGCCGTCCAAGGCGCCGTCGCCGTGTGGCTGGTGGATCCGGTCCGGTTGGGTCACCCTCCCATCCCCGGGATCACCGATTCCCCCGATCAGTACCGGCAGCTGCTGACGGCGGCGGCCGGCACGACCGCGGCGACCATGGCTGTCCTCGCAGCGCTCGTGTGGCGGTCGAGGCGGGTGTGGCGGTCCCAGGGTGATCCGGCTCCGTGGGTGGTTCTCGCCGCTGCCGGCCTGTGGGCAGTGACGGCGGGTGCCGCCGCCTTGGACCTTGGCCTCGGCGACGCCGCCCTCAGCGGCGACGTCGTCCCGGGCGCCACCCTTGTGGTCCTCGCCCTCGTGCCGGTCGCTTCAGCGCTGACCAGCGTGCACGGGATGTGGGGTCGCGCCGAGCTTGCCGACCTCGTGGTCGAGATCGAGCGAGGTCACCTGGATCTGCAGTCTGCCGTGGCGAGGGCGCTCGGCGACGACTCGGTCTGCGTGCTTCGGTGGTCCGACGAAGCGGCCGCCCTCGTCGACGAGGGCGGCCGCCCCGCCGGCGCTGAGGTGGAGGAAGGCAGGCGCCGCACCCACCTCATGTCGTCGGGTCGGCTGGTGGGAGCACTCGAGCACGACGCCTTCATGTTGCGTCGTCCTGACCGTCTTCAGGCGGTCGCTGCCGTGACGGGAATGGCACTGCAAGTCGAACGTCTCAACGCCCAGGTCATGACCCAACTCGAGGAGGTACGAACCTCGCGCTCCCGGATCGTGTCCGCCGGGGACCTCGCCCGGAGGAGGGTCGAGCGCGATCTCCACGATGGGGCACAGCAACGTCTCGTCGCCCTCGGGTTGCTCCTCCAACGCGGCCGGCGCCTGGTCGATGGGCGCGTCTGCGACGAGGTGGGTGCGCTCCTCGATCGGGCCTCTGGAGAGGTGCGAGACGCGTTGACCGAGCTCCGAGAAGTATCGAGAGGCATGAATCCGACGCTCCTGAACGAGCGTGGACTGGCCGCCGCCATCGAAGGCCTTGCCGAACGCCTCCCGATCGCGATCGAGGTGGGCGTGGTCGCCGGTCGCGTATCACACGAGACCGAACTCACGTCCTATTACGTGGTGGCCGAAGCCCTCACCAATGTGATCAAGCACTCGGGAGCACCCGAGGCGAGCGTTACCGTAGAGCACCAAGCAGACGGCCATCTTCGCATCGTCGTCGAAGACCACGGATGCGGGGGAGCGGCCGCCAAATCCGGGTCCGGCTTGGAAGGTCTGTCCGACCGCGTTTCGGCGATAGGCGGCGAGCTTCGTGTCGTGAGCCCGATGGATCAGGGCACCACCGTGGAGGCGGTCCTCCCATGCGGGTGATCATTGCCGACGACTCAGCTCTGATTCGTGACGGGCTCAAGCACCTTCTCGACGGCGAAGGTATCGACGTCGTCGGCTCGTTCGGCGACGCGGACGGGTTGGTCGACTTCGTGTGCGAGGCGGCGCCGGATGTGCTCATCGTCGACATCCGCATGCCTCCGACCTTCACGACTGAGGGCCTGGAAGCGGCGTTGGAGGTGAGACGTCGGTGCCCCCGTATCGGTGTCCTGGTTCTGTCCCAGCACATCGAGACGGTCTACGCGGTGGATCTGCTCAGCGAGAACGCGGCCGGCGTCGGCTACCTGCTCAAGGACAGGGTGACCGTGATCGACGACTTCCTCGATTCCCTTCGTCGGGTGGCCGCCGGCGGAAGCGCCATCGATCCAGAGGTGGTGGCGCGGCTGCTCCGCCGGTCACGTCGGGCACGCCCTCTCGACCGTCTCACCGACCGCGAGAAGAGCGTCCTTGCACTGATGGCGGAGGGGCACTCCAACGCCGCGATCGGCGATCGGCTGTCGGTGAACCAGCGGACCGTGGAGACGCACGTCGGCAACATCCTGACCAAGCTCGACCTGCTCCCGGAACCGGCGATCGATCGCCGCGTCAGAGCGGTGATCCTCTGGTTGGAGACGGACGGGGAGGCCACGTGACGTTCGGAGCTGCAAACTTCACCAAGGGATGGTTCGTCCCGCTAGGAGGAAGCATGACCACGACGGCCGCCCAGCGGACCGTAGCCACCAGACTGCGATGGATCGACAACCTGAGGATCCTGCTCACGATCCTCGTGATCCTGCTGCATCTGTCCATTGCCTACGGCGCACCCGGTGACTGGTACTACAACGAGATCGGCCCGGTTTCCACCGCCTCGGAGGTGTTGCTCACGTTGTTTGTGGCGATCAACCAGGCGTTCTTCATGGGCTTGTTCTTCATGATCTCGAGCTACTTCATCCCGGCCTCCCTCGAGCGGAAAGGCGCCGGGCCGTACCTCCTGGATCGGCTACGCCGTCTGGGGATTCCGATCCTCTTCTACGCGCTGCTGGTTAATCCGCTCCTGGCTGCCTTCCTCCTCACCAGGGATGGCGGGGGGTACTGGGGAGTCCTGCGGGATCGCTACGTCGAGTTGATCGGGGTGGGACCCACCTGGTTTCTCGAAGCCTTGCTGTTGTTCACCGTGGCATTGCTGATGTGGCGGAGGTTCAGCCCGCCATCCGCTGCTGTCGGCGTCGCGTCGCCACCCGACGCCGCCATCGGCCTCGTCGCCGTCGGCCTGGCTGTGGCTACGTTTGTGGTCCGGATCTGGCTTCCGGTCGGATGGTGGCTGGAACCCATCCATTTCCAGATCGCTCACTTCCCCCAGTACGTGACACTGTTTGCCCTGGGTGTCGTGGCGCACCGCCGTGGCTGGTTCGAGGGGCTCAGCGAATCCCAGGGTCGTCTCTGGTTCCGGGTGGTGCTGGCACTCGTCGCGGCCTTTCCGCCGCTCTTCGCGGCAGGGGGAGGGTTGGAGGGTGATGTCGAGCCGTTCCTCGGCGGACTGCACTGGCAGCAGGCGGCCTTCGCGTTGTGGGAGCAGGGGATGTGCGTGGCGATCGTCGTGACACTGCTCGTCCAGTTTCGGAAGCGGTTCGTCGGACAAGGAACACTGGGCCGAACGATGTCGAGTGCCGCCTATGCAACATACATTCTCCATGCGCCCGTCATCACGGTCCTGGCTGTCGGGCTCGACGGCATCGAGATCGAGTTGGGTATCAAGTTCCTCCTGGTGGCGCCTCTCGCGGTGTCGGCGTCCTTCCTGGTCGGATATCTCGCCAAGCGTTTGCCGATCGCACGCAACATCCTGTGAGGGATCTTCGTCGCGTGTCCTCCGGTCGGCGGGCCCGCACCGCTACGCGTTTGCTCCGAGGGCGGTCAATCGCCGACAGAGGGTCCCGAACCGGGCTCTCGTGCGAGGGCGCCGAGCCGCACAGACACAATCGACATCCACACGAGTGGCGGCCACATGCCGGCACGCTGGAGGAGTCCGTTCCATTCCGGGAACACCTCGGCTTGGATCACAGGCCCCGATATCAGTGCCAGCAGTCCTCCCCAGAAAGAGACCAACTGCCATCCGATGTCGAAGCGACCGTCGCTCCGAAACACGGTCGAGGAGACCATCGCCGCGGCGGGAAGGCCGATCGCGCCCGGCGCGCTGAACACTCCGTGCAACCCCCCGATGTGGGTGACGTCCACGCATC
>JAOUGY010000500.1 GCA_029865445.1 Acidimicrobiia bacterium
GCATTCCGGCCGCCTGGGCGACCACGTCGTGCAAGGCCATCTCCACCGCCGCCCGCGCTCCATTGTTCCGGATCGCGATCTTGCGCATCAGACGCCGCAGGTCGTACAGGTTGGAAGGATCACGCCCCAGGAGGAGCGGTGCGAACACATCGCGGATCAGATGGGCCGATGAGGCGAGACTCTCGCCGCTGAAGTACAGCGTCACGACGGCTTCGCCGAGACCCTGGATGCCGTCGTCGGTGACGACCCTCACCACGATGCAGGTGCGTTCGTACACGGTGGCCACGGCCATCTTGAGCGGCTTCGCCAGCGGGACTGCCACCGGGAAGACGTCGACCCGTTCGATCTTCACCTCTGACACTCCCTTCGACAGGCGGCCGACCAATCGGTCATGTATCTTGCATGATATCTAGTCGAGCATTCCCGAGGAGGGCTGATGGACATCGCACGCCGGTACGCCGAATACGCAACCGACCTGCGCTTCGAGGATCTCCCCGCCGACGTCGTGGACCATGCCAAGAAACTGATCCTCGACATCATCGCCAATTCGATCGGCGGACACGAGTGGATGGAGGCGGGCCCCAAGATCGTGGCCGGTATCCGCGCCATCAACCGCGGTCAGGGTGGCGCGACGGTGCTCGCCACCGGCGAGCAGATGGCGCCCGAGTGGGCCACACTCGCCAACGGTGGCATGGCCCACGGGCTCGACTACGACAATCATCACGCCAAGGGGGTGATCCACTCCGGGTCGTCAGTGGTGAACTGCGCGCTGGCAGCCGGCGAGGAGACAGGAGCATCCGGCAAGGACCTCATCACCGCCGTCGTCGTCGGCTACGAGATCGCAAACCGGCTGGCCATGGGCCTCGGACCGCACTCGAGTCACGAGATCGGCTCGCACCCGACGGGTACCTGCGCCACGTTCGCCGGCTCGGCCATCATCGGACGGCTGCGCGGAACCGGGCCGGACGTCATCTGGAACGCCATGGGCCTGAATGGGAGTCAGGCCGCCGGTTCCATGCAATACGTCGTCAACGGCGCCTGGAACAAGCGGATGCATCCGGGCCTCGCCACCCATTCGTCGTTCATCGCAGTGGCGCTCGCCCAGGCCGGCTTCGTCGGAGCAGGCGAGGTGTTCGAAGGCAAACAAGGATTCTTCCAGGGATACGCGCTCCGGCCCACACCGGAGCGAGCACTCGATGGTCTGGGGACCGAGTACGAGACGATGAACATGGCCATAAAGCCGTACTCGCTGTGCCGGTACACCCACCAGACCCTCGAGCACCTGATCGGCCTCGCCCGGGAGGGTCTCGAACCCGAACAGGTCAAACACATCCAGGTCGACATCCCGACCTACGGGCTCCAGCTGGTCGGCTCTCCGATCGAGGCCAAGCGCAATCCGACGTCGGCGGTCGACGCCCAGTTCAGCGCACCGTTCGCGGCCGCCCTCGCACTCACCCAGAAACGGGCAGGAATGGACATCTTCACCAGAGTCCTGGCCGACGGATTCACAGACGAGTTCCGCCGGATCATGTCCGTCACCGACGTGGTTCAGGCCGACGATCTCGACGCCATTCATCCCGAGTTCTGGCCGGGACGGGTGATCGTCGAAACCGACGGTGGAACGATCGAGCGTTACGCACAACACATGCGCGGCGAGAAGGAGATCCCGATGTCGTTCGACGAGGTGGCGGACAAGCTCACCGAGCTGAGCCCCAACCACTCACCCGACGTGAGGGCCGCGGTGGTCGAGGCTGCAGCCGATCTCGAGAATCGCACAGTGGCCGATCTCGTGGGACCGCTCCGCACATGACCGATGAACGACCCAACCCCTGGTGGCAGGAACTCGGACCGGTGTGGAATCCGTCCACGGCCCACAAGCCAGGCGTGAGAGTCATCGACATCCACAGCCACGTGGAGGTGCCGGCGGCGGCCGAGATCGCCAAGCCGCTCTTCAAACCGGAGTACGACCCTCGCATGCAGGTTCAACCCGAAGAGAGCACCCGGTACAACCGCGAGCTGCGAGCGACTCAGACCGACAAGTTCGTCTCGGTCGACACGCGGATGATCGACATGGACGCCCAGGGCGTCGACATGCAGGTCCTCGCCATCGCCCCACCGCAGTATTACTACTGGATGGACGCCGACACGGGCCCTCGCGTGGCGGCCATGTGCAACGACCGCATCGCCGAGATGGCAGCGGAGCGATCCGACCGGTTCGTGGGAGTGGCCAATCTCCCGATGGACCACCCGGAGGCGGCAGCCGCGGAGCTGGAACGGGCGCACCGGGAGCTGGGAATGAATGGGTTCGAGATCAACGCCGACGTCAATGGCGGCGACCTCGACGACCGCCGA
>JAOUGY010000176.1 GCA_029865445.1 Acidimicrobiia bacterium
GTCACCAACGATGCCGCGAAACTCGTCGCCCGCGGCCACGTCCGCTTGCAGAACCTGGCGCAGCCGCACACCGAGAGCTGACACGCCCTCACCAGGAAGGGTCTTTCGTCCCCGGACTAAGGCCGGTTGAAGGCCCCAACCGAGCCGTCGCCCGAAGTGTCATGTGACGGATATCTCTAGAAAGGCGTGCGATGAAGAAGGAACGGCTATTCGACCCTGCGCTGACTGCGCTCACGGTGATCGGCGCCCTGCTGGGCGTGATCGCCATCGCCGCGGTGATCGTGCGGGGTCCATCGACCGAGGCCGCCGAGGGTGAGCACGCAGCCCCCGAGGCCGGCGAGGCTGCCCGAGCCCACATCTCCCTGTCGGAGTGGGCCATCGGTGGCGACCTCGAGCTCAAGCCCGGCGCAACCGTGTTCGAACTCCACAACGACGGGACCGTTGCACACAACTTCTCCATCGTCGGAGTAGGAACGTCCGAGGACGTCAACTCGGGTGCGTCGGCCGAATTCGACGTAAGCGACCTCCGCGCCGGAACGTATGAGGTGGTGTGCGCGATCGCCGGCCACAAGGAGGCCGGCATGCGGGCGACCCTCACCGTGGCCGAGAACGCCAGCGGACCCACAGGCGAATCCCACGGTCACGGTGGCGAGGACACCGACTGGGCGGCACTCGATCAGGCCATGATGGACTCGATCCTTTCCTTCCCAGCCGCCACCGAAGGGCTGGGGAACGCCGTTCTCGAACCCACCGAAGTCCTGGCCGACGGCACCAAGGTGTTTGATCTCACCACCGAGATCGTGGAGTGGGAGGTCGAACCAGGTCGGTTCGTCGAGGCTTGGACCTACAACGGAATCGTCCCCGGTCCGATGCTCAAGCTCGACGTCGGCGACACCATCCAGGTGCGAGTGCAGAACAACCTCCCCATGGGAACGGACATCCACTGGCACGGTGTCGACACCCCCAACAACATGGACGGTGTTGCACCTCTCACGCAGCCTCTGATCGGGCCTGGAGAAACCTTCACGTACGAGTTCACGGTCGACCATGTTGCGGTTGGCATGTATCACGCCCATCACCACGGTCAGATGCAGGTCCCGAATGGCCTGTTTGCGGCGATGCTCATCGGTGACGTCGAGCTTCCGACAGGGAGGACCATCTCGGGTGTCACGATCCCCGAAGACCTCGAGATCGCGCACGAGATCCCGATGGTTCTCAACGATGCCGGCGTGATCGGATTCTCGCTCAACGGCAAGTCGTTCCCCGCCACCGAGCCGTACGCGATGAAACAAGGCGACTGGTTCTTGGTCCACTACTTCAACGAAGGGCTCCAGATCCATCCGATGCATCAGCACCAGTTCAACGGTCTCGTCGTTGCCAAGGACGGCATACCACTCGACAACCCGTACTGGGTGGACACGTTGAACATCGCTCCGGGAGAGCGATACACCGTTCTCGCCCAAGCCGAAGATCCCGGTGTCTGGGTGTGGCACTGCCACATCCTCAATCACGTCGAACGCGAGGAAGGCATGTTCGGGATGGTCACGGCCCTCATCGTCGAGGAAGCCTGATCCAATCCGTTTGGCATGGGAATGGGGCCTGCGCCTGCGGGCCCCATTTCTTGTGTCGACCGCATGGACTCGTGCAAGGCGATCCGGCCAAGATGGCTAGCTAGTCATTGCGGGCCTGAGGTATCTAGTCCTCCGGTGTCGACCGCTTCTGGGCCGATGGACCCACTGTCGATTCACTCGAGGTTGGGAACACAGAATGGCTGGAGCAAGCAGAGGGCTGAGCTGGGACGGCGAATCCCCGCGGCCATCCAAGACGATCACCACGACGGCGGTACTCGGCATGCTCGCGGCAATGATCCTGTCGCCCTCGGCGGCATTCGCCTCCGACGACATGAGCACGGACGTGATCGTGCGCGAGACGGCACCGGAAACCGATGCTGCCGAGAGGCTCATCTCGACGCTCGGAGGCACGGTCGGCGAACAGCTCGACGTCATCGGCGGATTTGCCGCCACAGTGCCGACCGACAAGCTCGCCGGCCTCGCCGGCCACCCGGCGGTTGAAGCCGTGACGCCGGACGCAACTGTCACCCTTCTCGACAACCCATTCGGAAGGAACAGCGAACCGGTGGCGCACGACCTCACACTCACGAGGCTCGTACAGACGGTCGGTGCCGACGTGTTCTGGGCCCAAGGGCACACAGGCAAGGGTGTCGATGTCGCATTGATCGACTCAGGGGTGGTCGCCGTCGACGGCCTCCTCCGCTCCGAAGTCGGCGGCCCGAAGGTCATCAACGGTCCCGACCTCTCGTTCGAGTCTCAATCGGACAAGTTCCGCTGGCTCGACACCTATGGCCACGGCACACACATGGCCGGGATCATCGCCGGTCATGACAATGCGGCGGCGGCGCAACCGTCCAAATCCTCCGAAACCAGCTTCAACGGGATCGCACCCAACGCCCGGATCTTGAGCGTGAAGGTGGCGTCACACGACGGTGCCGTCGATGTGTCCCAGGTGATCGCTGCCATAGATTGGGTCGTGCAGCACAAGAACGACAATGGAATGAACGTTCGTGTTCTCAACCTGTCGTTCGGAACCGATTCGACGCAGAGCTACGTGCTCGATCCGCTGGCGCACGCGGCCGAGCAGGCATGGCGTGCCGGGATCGTGGTCGTGGTTGCCGCCGGCAACGACGGCAATTGGGCACAGCTTCGCAACCCGGCCCGCAACCCCAACCTCATCGCGGTGGGTGCCTCCAACCCGATCGGCACGCTCACGCTCGCCGATGACTATGTGGCCTCCTTCTCGAACTGTGAACACAACGCCCGGACCGTGGACGTTCTCGCACCCGGAGTCTCAATCGTCAGCCTGCGCAACCCCGGGTCGTACGCCGATTCCGGATACCCATCTGGCCAGGTCGGAACCCGGTTCTTCAAAGGCACAGGCACCAGCCAGGCGACGGCGGTCGTGTCCGGCGCGGCAGCCTTGATCCTCTCCAAGTTCCCCGATGCAACACCCCAACAGGTCAAAGACCTGCTCATGACCACGGCCTACACGAGCGCCCGAGGGAAGGCCGCCTCCTGCTACGGGGCAGGGTCGATCGACCTGAGTCAAGCCGCCCGCCTCACCCAACTCTCGCGCACCTTCGACAATCAGACGTGGAGTACCGGCACGGGCTCGCTCGAGGCCTCCCGCGGCAGCGACCACCTCACACACAACGGGAGGATCCTCGCCGGCGAATACGACATCTTCGGCATGCCATTCGACGCGGCCCAGTGGGCGAACCTCGCCTCCCGCCGCGCAGCCTGGTCGGACGGGTACTGGAACGGCTCCCCATGGACCGGAGTGTCCTGGTCGGGTGTCTCCTGGTCCGGTGTCTCCTGGTCCGGTGTCTCCTGGTCCGGTGTCTCCTGGTCCGGTGTCTCCTGGTCCGGAGTGTCCTGGTCGGACAAGGCGTGGGAAGGTGGCTCCTGGTCGGGGGTGTCCTGGTCGGGAGTGTCCTGGTCGGGAGTGTCCTGGTCCGGTGGTTCCTGGTCCGGCATACGCTGGCGCTGATCCCGGATCCTCAACCAACAAGCAGAAAGGCCCCCTGATCGGGGGCCTTTCTGGTGTTCATCTGTGCGTCGGTCAGTCCGAGTCGGCCATCTCGATGGGTGGGGTGTCGGGCGTCTCGATGCACTCGAACGTCAACTCCTCGTTCTCCTCGTCGAGACCGACCAGGATCGTGGAGCCTGCCTTGAACTCACCGAGCAGGAACCTCTCCGACAGTGGATCTTCGAGCATTCGCTGAATGGCGCGCCGCAGGGGCCGGGCGCCGAGTTCGGGGTCGTACCCCTTCGTCCCGAGGAAACCTTTCGCATCGTCGGTCAGCACGAGATCCAAACCCTGCGCCGTCAGTTGCTGGCGAACGCGAATGAGCATGAGGTCGACGATCGCCTTCACCTCGTCCAGCGTCAGTTCGTGGAACACGATGATCTCGTCGATCCGGTTCAGGAACTCCGGACGGAAGTGCCGCTTGAGCTCTTCGTTGACCTTTTCCACCATCTTGTCGTAGGTGTCCCGCTCGTCGTCGGCGCTGAAGCCGATCGACTTCTTGCGGATGTCCCTCGTGCCGAGGTTCGACGTCATGATGATGACTGTGTTCTTGAAGTCCACTGTGCGCCCTTGGGCGTCGGTGAGCCGGCCGTCCTCCAGAATCTGCAGCAACGTGTTGAAGACGTCCGGATGGGCTTTCTCGATCTCATCGAACAGCACCACCGAGAAAGGCTTGCGACGGACCGCTTCGGTGAGCTGTCCACCCTCGTCGTACCCCACGTATCCCGGCGGGGAACCGATGAGCCGGCTCACTGTGTGCTTCTCCATGTACTCCGACATGTCGAGTTGGATCAGCGCGTCCTCGTCTCCAAACAGGAACTCGGCGAGCGACTTGGCGGTTTCTGTCTTTCCGACCCCGGACGGGCCCAGGAAGATGAACGAACCGGAAGGACGTTTGGGGTCCTTCAATCCGGCACGCGTACGCCGAATCGCCTTGGAGACCGCCACGATGGCATCGTGCTGGCCGATGATCCGCTGATGGAGTTCGTCCTCCATGCGCACCAACCGGGCCGTCTCCTCTTCGGTGAGGCGGTGGACGGGAATACCCGTCCACTGGGCGAGCACCTGGGCGATCTCCTCCTCGTCGATCACCCATCCGGTGTCCGCTCCTTCGTCGGAGAGCCGCTTCTCGACCGATGTCCGATCGCCGAGCAGGTTCTTCTCCTGGTCGCGGAGCTGGGCGGCGCGCTCGTATTGCTGCGCCTGCACCGACTCCTGCTTCTGACGGCGCACATCGGACAGCTTGCGGTCGATCTCCTCGAACTCGGGGTTCGATCCGGACCGGCTGATCCGCATGCGGCTTCCGGCCTCATCGATGAGGTCAATCGCCTTGTCCGGAAGGAAGCGGTCCGACAGGTACCGGTCGGCGAGATTGGCAGCGCTCACGATTGCCTGCTCGGTGAACCTCACGGAGTGGTGTGCCTCGTACCGATCCTTCAGTCCGAACAGGATCTGAACGGTGTCGGAAACGGACGGCTCCTCGACCTGGACCGGCTGGAACCGCCGCTCGAGCGCCGAGTCCTTCTCCAGATACTTCCGGTATTCCTCGAGTGTCGTTGCGCCGATCGTCTGAAGTTCGCCGCGGGCGAGCATCGGCTTGAGGATCGAGGCGGCGTCGATAGCGCCTTCGGCGGCGCCGGCACCGACGAGTGTGTGGATCTCGTCGATGAAGATGATGATGTCGCCCCGGGTCTTGATCTCCTTCAAGACTTTCTTCAGCCGCTCCTCGAAATCGCCGCGGTACCGGGACCCGGCCACCAGCGCACCGAGGTCGAGCGTATAGAGCTTCTTGTTCGACAACGTCTCGGGGACTTCCCCGGCGACGATCTTCTGGGCCAGCCCCTCGACGATTGCGGTCTTCCCGACCCCCGGCTCACCGATGAGCACCGGGTTGTTCTTCGTGCGTCGGGACAGGATCTGCATCACACGCTCGATTTCGCGTGTGCGCCCGATGACCGGATCGAGTTTGCGGTCCCGGGCCGACTGCGTCAGGTTGCGACCGAATTGATCGAGGACGGTTGATCCGCCGCTCGCCTGCTCCGATCGCGAGGACGTGCCCGAACCGCCGGACGACGACGGCTGCTCCTCGGACCCCTGCGGACCCGACAAGAGCTGAATGACGGTCTGCCGGACCTTCTGGAGTTCGGCGCCGAGTTTCTGCAGCACCTGGGCTGCCACGCCCTCACCTTCGCGGATCAGGCCGAGAAGGATGTGCTCGGTTCCGATGTAGTTGTGTCCGAGCTGGAGAGCCTCCCTGAGGCTCAGCTCCAACACCTTCTTCGCACGCGGCGTGAATGGTATGTGACCGGTCGGGGCCTGCTGACCCTGACCGATGATCTCGACCACCTGCTCGCGTACGGCCGAGAGGTTGATGCCAAGACTCTCTAGGGCCTTGGCGGCAATCCCCTCGCCTTCGTTGAGGAGCCCGAGCAGGATGTGCTCGGTTCCGATGTAATTGTGGTTCAGGAGCCGGGCCTCTTCCTGAGCCAAAACGACTACCCGTCGGGCCCGGTCGGTGAAACGCTCAAACAAGGCCGATGCCTCCTACACAGACTTCCCCGGCTGGCAGACCGAAGTATACCGCCGAGTCCTACATACCCCTGAGGGTCGATCGACACTTCTCGTGTTCGGCTGTCCGACCCACGCTCTGAAGCAGATTCCCGGGCTCCGCGAGACGAATTCCGACCTGCTCGCCTTGCCCGGAATACCTCCAGCCGCCGCCAGTCGGTACCATCCGAATCCACATGTCCGAACTCAACGACCTCGTAGACCTCCCTCACATCTGGGACCGAATGGCCAGGGTAGAGGAGCGCCTGTTCGAGGTCACGGACTCCGACCACAGGTACCTCACCGAGATCGCTCAGCATCTGTTGGCGGCAGGCGGGAAGCGATATCGACCGTTGCTGGCCCTGCTCAGCGCCGAATTCGGTCCGGAACCCGACCTTCGCCCCGTCGAAGCCGGGGTCGCCGTCGAGTTGATCCACGTGGGCAGTCTCTATCACGACGACGTCATCGACGAGGCCGACACCCGCCGCGGGGCGTCCAGCGTGAACGCCAACTGGAGCAACACCGTTGCGATCCTGGCCGGGGACTTCCTCATGGCGCGCGCCTCCGAGACGGCGGCAACCCACCTCGACCAGGAATCGGTGCGAATCCTCGCTGCCACGTATGCCGAATTGGTCGAAGGCCAAACACGAGAGCTGGCTCTCGACTACGACCTCGACCACGGCATCGCCGACTACGAACGGGTCATCTATCAGAAGACGGCCAGCCTCATCCGAACGTCCGCGCGGCTCGGCGCCAAGGCCAGCGGAGCCGACGATCACACGGTCGAGGCGGTCAGCGACTGGGCGGCCGAAGTCGGGATGGTATTCCAGATCGCCGACGACGTGCTGGATCTGGTGGCGACCTCAGAGGTGTTGGGAAAACCCGCCGGGTCCGACATTCGCGAGGGCAAGTTCACCATGCCGGTCCTGAGGGCCCTCGAGGGGCCTGAGCGGGACCGAGTCAAGAAACTCCTCGGTCAGGCACGCCCATACGGGGACGACGCAGTGGATGAGATCATCGAGATCGTGCGGTCCGGCGGATACGCCAACGAGGCCCTCGACGCAGCTCGACGGCGCCTGGCACGTGCATCCGACGCCCTCTCCACCCTTCCCGATGGTCCGGCTCGATCGGTTCTGACCCAGTTGGGGGCATATCTGGTGGACCGGGTGGCGTCGATCGAGACTGCCTGACAGAAACGCCTTCACATCTCCCCAGTTCGCGCCGAAGTAATCCGCGAAATGGACCCGCTCGACGATTTCTTCAGACAAGCCGTCGACGGACTCAGCCTCGAACTCGACGAAGCCCTGTCCAAATGGCAGGCGACGAGCGACGACGCCGACGTCCGTCGGCTGTGCCATTCGATCAAGGGATCGGGTGGGTCGTTTGGATTCCCTCTCGTCTCGGTGCTGGCCGCCGCCGCCGAGAAGGCTGCACCGGAGGAG
>JAOUGY010000177.1 GCA_029865445.1 Acidimicrobiia bacterium
CGACTCGACATCAACCGGCTCGACATCAACCGACTCGACATGCAGCGACTCGGCCTCCACAGGCTCGACATCAACCGACTCGACATCAACCGACTCGACATCAACCGACTCGACATCGACAGGTTCGGGTTCTGCGGGCTCCACCTCGGATCCAACGAGCTCGGGTTCGACCGGCTGCTCGCCCTCCAAATCCTCCACTTCGCCGGCTTCGAGGTCCCCGGTGGAGTCCGCCGGCTCGGCGTCCGCGACCTCGATTTCCTCGACCGCCCCGGTCGCCGACAACGACTCTGCTGCGGCCGCTGTGGATTCCTCGGCGTCTCCAAGTGGGGCGGAATCGACTTCTGGAGCCTCCTCGACCGATCCGGCCTCGGCAAGATCCGACAAGTGCGTTCCCACCGGCTCTCGGGCCAGCTCTGCCTCGATGCCCGCAGCCTCGTCGAGAACCTCCATCGGAGCATCTTCGACCTCGGCCTCCGCCATCCCGGTGTCTTCGGACGGCTCCTCGACCTCCTCGACGGTCGGGGGTACATCCGCCGGCTCGGCATCGAGGTCGGCCGACTCTTCGGCGGCCTCCTCGAACGTCTCATTCTCGCCCGGTTCCACTGCTTCGACCTGCTCGACGAGTTCGTAATCGGGCTCGACCAGGTCGCTTTCCGCCGGCTCCTCGGTGAGGCCTTCCACCTCCACCGGCTCTGCGTGGACGATCTCGAGATGATCATCCGCCGCCGGCACGTCGACTTGCTCACCGGACGGCTCCCCGTCCACCAGGTCGAGCCCGGAGTCGACAACCTCGAGGTCGGAGTCCTCTGTCATCAGTTCCATCTCGATGAGGTCATCGGACGGTTCGGGTGCGTCGACGAGATCCACGGGCTCGACTTCGGCAGTGTCGAGCCGAAGGAGCGACTCGAGGGTCTCCCCCGTCCGATCGACCGAGGCGTCGAACTGCTCTGGATCGGAGAGTCCGGTGGCGGCGGGCATCGCCTCTTCTCCATCCATTGTGAACATCGGATACCTGTCATCAGGGAGTTCGACGGACTCCTCCGACGTGGGCAGCAGCGCCGCTGGGGGGGCGGCGACTTTCTCGTCCGCCGGAAGCGCGCCCCGGATCATCGCCTTCTCCGGCTTGCGCTTGCGGAACAGGCCTTTTCGCTTCTTCCTCAACCGGCCTGATATCTCGTCGATGGTGGTCACGGCGTTGTAGGCGAATCCCAGCGGATCGGAGGCTTTGAACACCATGTGTTCGCCGTCGAGCACCAGCGAGAATTCGTTCCCGGCCAAACGGGCGACCTCAACCAGGTCCATGCGCCACCGGCCGAGGTTCTCGCCTTCGGCGTGGAGGTCTACATAGACGTCGTCGAGACTCAACTCGACGGCTATCCCGTCACCGGGGTCTCCGGCAACCTTGAGGTTCCCCTTGTACACCACGTGATCCCTCCGATCGAGCGGAGATGCTAGGGCCGTTCACCGCTCCGATCGCAAACAACATCGGTCGACGATCCGGACTGCCCAACCAATTCGTGGTCGATCAGTCCACATATGCCTCGATTGGTGGGCATGCACAGATGAGGTTGCGGTCTCCAGCCACACCATCGATTCGAGATACCGGGGCGAAGTAGGAACGATGGCGCCCGTCCGGGTAGGCAGCGATCTCCCGCGGATACGGATGTTCCCAGGCATCTGCCACGAGATCCGCCACGGTGTGAGGTGCGTTGGACAAGGGATTGTCGTCGGCGGGCCACTCGCCCGCCTGCACTCTGTCGATTTCGCCCCGGATGGAGATCATGGCATCGATGAATCGATCGAGTTCCTCCTTGGACTCGGATTCCGTTGGCTCCACCATCAGGGTGCCTGCGACCGGAAAGCTCAAGGTCGGAGCATGAAAGCCATGATCGGCGAGCCTCTTGGCCACGTCCTCGGCGGTCACATGAGAATCCTTGGTGATGTCGCGGAGGTCGACGATGCACTCGTGAGCCACCCTGCCGGTCTCCCCCCGATACAGGATCGGATAGTGATCGGAGAGCCGGTCGGCGATGTAGTTGGCGGCGAGAATCGCCACCTGAGTCGCTGCCGTGAGCCCCTCGGCCCCCATCATCGCCACGTAGGTCCAGGATATGGGAAGGATCGACGCAGACCCCCAGGGTGCCGCCGAGATCGAAGGCCCGTCCCCCACCTCCGGCACCACCGCACTCCCCGGAAGGAATGGAGCGAGGTGAGCTCGAACCGCCACCGGGCCCACGCCCGGGCCACCTCCCCCATGGGGGATCGTGAACGTCTTGTGCAGGTTCAAGTGGGAGACGTCAGCCCCGAACTCCCCAGGACGGGCGATTCCCACCAATGCGTTGAGGTTCGCGCCGTCCACGTACACCTGCCCTCCGTGCTCGTGCACGATCCTGCAGATCTCCGAGATGCCCTCCTCGAACACGCCGTGGGTCGACGGATAGGTCACCATCACCGCCGCCAGCGATTCTTCGTTCTCCTTCGCCTTGAGCTCGAGGTCGGCCAGGTCTACGTTGCCGGCCTCGTCGCACGCCACCACGACGACCTTCATGCCTGCCATCGCCGCCGAAGCGGCATTCGTCCCGTGCGCGGACGCGGGAATCAGACAGACCGTGCGGTGGGCGTCGCCCCTCGACCGGTGGTAGTCGCTGATGGCGAGCAACCCGGCGAACTCACCCTGCGACCCGGCGTTCGGTTGCAGACTGACCGCGTCGTATCCGGTGATCTGACACAGCCATGCCTCGAGGTCACGGATGATCCGGAGGTGACCTCGTGCCTGGTCGAGCGGAACGAACGGATGGATATCGGCGAATTCAGGCCACGTGATGGGGATCATCTCGGTGGTGGCGTTCAGCTTCATCGTGCAGGAACCGAGCGGGATCATCGAGCGATCGAGCGCCAGGTCCTTGTCGCTGAGCCGTCGCAAGTATCGGAGCATCTCGTGTTCCGATCGATGGCGGGCGAACACCTCGTGCTCGAGGAATGAAGTCCGACGGAGACCGAACTCCGGGAGCCCCGAATCGGCTCGGTCGACCGCCTCGACGCCGAACGCACTCAGCACCGCATCAACCGTGTCGTCGGTCGTTCGTTCATCGAAGCTGAACCCGACGCTGCCATCGCCGATTCTGAGGTTGATCCCGCGTTCGCGGGCGGCGCTCCCGATCGCATCGGGATCGTCGACCTCGATGGTGAGCGTGTCGAAAAAGGTCTCGTTGACGACTGGCAGGCCTGCCCGACGTAGCGAGGCGGCCGCCCGAGCGGCGTGATCATGGACCCGGCGAGCGATGGCGGTGAGACCCTCGGGCCCGTGCCACACGGCATACATGCCCGCCATCACCGCCAAGAGGACCTGCGCAGTGCACACGTTCGACGTGGCGCGCTCCCGCCTGATGTGCTGCTCGCGAGTCTGCAGCGCAAGGCGATAGGCCGTCCGGCCCGCGGAATCGTGGGAAACCCCGACGAGGCGCCCGGGCAGTGCTCGCACGTAGCGTTCCCATGTAGCGATGAAAGCAGCGTGCGGGCCGCCGAATCCGAATGGCACGCCGAAGCGCTGGCTGGAACCGACTGCGATGTCGGCGTTCCATTCACCCGGGCCTTCGAGAAGAGTCAGAGCAAGGAGGTCGGTGGCGACCACGGACAGCGCCCCCACCTCCGCCGCGGCTTCGATCGCCGGGCGGGGGTCGGTCACACTCCCGTCGGTCGCGGGATACTGGACGAGGACCCCAAACGCACCCTCGAGCGACACGGTGGCCGGATCGGCGATCTCGACGTCGAGCGCCAGCGCCCGGGCCCGGGTCGTCACCACCGAGATTGTCTGCGGGTGGCATCCGGGATCGACCACGAACCTGGTGCCCTTGTTCTTCGACAAACGGTGACACATCGCCATCGCCTCCGCCGCCGCCGTTCCTTCATCGAGGAGGGAAGAGTTGGCGACCTCGAACCGGGTCAGGTCGGTGACCACGGTTTGGAAGTTGAGGAGGGCCTCGAGCCTGCCCTGGGAGATCTCGGGCTGATAGGGCGTGTAGGCGGTGTACCAGGCCGGATTCTCGAGGATGTTGCGAAGGATCACGGGCGGTGTCGTCGTGCCGTAGTACCCCATCCCGATGAGCGATGTCATCACGGTGTTCTCCGAGGCGATACCTTTCAGAACCTCGATCACCTCGGTCTCGGACAGCGGTTGCGGGAGATCGAGTGGTCGGGTGGACCTGATGGCCGACGGCACCGCGTCGTCTATCAGTGCTTCTAGGCTGTCGGCACCCACTGTCGAGAGCATCTCTCGAATGTCCGCGGGTCGGGGTCCAATGTGGCGATCCACGAATCGCTCATGAGTGCTGGGCCGGGTCATCTCGTCTCCTCGATCGATCGTCTCGATCCCCGGCTGTTCGACAGCGGTTGCTGCGGTCCAGCGTGCCTGGCCTCGGCGGTCCTGTGTGCCTGAGAGTTTCCGGGGAGGTTGCCCCTTCGGCGTCCCGCTCTTGGGACTCTCCCGCCTGGCGTGGTCGGCCCGCCGATCATACCCCAAAGCGCTCACGTGACGCGAAGGGTGCAAACGGTTGTTGCATTCATGAACTCGCATGATCTATCGTGCACGCCGCCGGTCGGTGTCCCCCACGCCGACCACTCACCCCACGCAGGGATATCGCCCTGGGAATCCCCGAAAGGGGTTTCTCGAGGCGAGCACTGGCGGCGTCGAACACCGCCAACCCTGCGGTAGAGCGCTCTTCTTCGGAAGAGCTGACGGGGCTCCGGTCACCCCCTTGCCGGAGCCCCGTTCCTTTTTCCACTTCTCTCAACGAGTGGGGAGGGTGACGATGACGACCGGAATCCGCGAGCGCTCGATCATGTATCGGACACGGTGGCCAAAGAATGGCCGGTCGGAGACGGGCCGGTTGGAGGCACCGATCACGGCGAGATCGAATCCGCCTCCATTGGCCACCTCCACCACCTCCTCCTCGGCGTGGGACGCCACGCGTACGCCTGTCTCGACCGTGACTCCCAGGCGCTCACCGAAACCGGCGGCCGCCGTCACCATCTCCTGAGCTGTCCGGATCGCTTCGGACACCGAAGGCTCCTCGAGCATCACGCCTTGGCCCTCGGGGCGATTCACCACGTGAAGGGCCATGGCGGTGCCGTTGTTTCTCCGCACGATGGAATATGCCAGTTCCTCTGCCGCTCGGGTCACGCGGGTCGAGACGACGGGTACGAGCACGCGGTCGGGGTGGTCGAGATCGACGTCGTCGCCCCCGGGGATTCGCACGATCACGGCCGGCAGGTCCACCCTGGCCAGCACCCGGTCGACAACGGTGGAGAACAATCCGCCGGGACCGTCGCGTTCCTCTTCCGATGCACCGAGCAGCACCAGGTCGTACCCGAGCCGCGACTCGTCGGCGATGGCGGCGGCGGGGTCCGTGGCTACCTTCCTCACCACTCGGTGACGCAGTCCTTCGAGCTCGTCCAGCACATCGGCAGGAGCGGCCGCGCTCCCCCCGGGCGAACGGAGCCAGCGGCGCCATCTGGAGGTGGTGACCTCCACCAGGAGGATCGTGAACTCCGGGTCGTCGAGAACGTCAGCCAGAAGTCGGGCTGCGTAGCGACTGTTGCGACCACCTCTCGTCGGGACCAGCACACGCTTGCTCGACAAGATCTCGGAGGACGCCAGCAACTCCTCCCGGTCGAGTCTGCGCCGCTCCTCGTCAGGCACTGCCCATCCCCGAACCACCCATTTCAACAACATGGGTGCCACCACCGACGTGACGATGGCGACCACTACGACGACGGTGTAGCCGGTTTCGGAGATGACACCGAGATTCAACGCGACGATCGCAACCACGATCCCCATCGCTCCCAACGCCGAGAGACCCGAGCCGAGCGCCAAGCATTCCCGGCCCGAGACGCCGGCCATCCGGCCCGCCGCGAAGGTGCCAACGATCTTGGCGCCGATGGCGATGACCACGAGTCCGACGGTCCACAATGCCGCCTCGGCACTCGACAGCAGCCCGATGTCCACCCGGAGTCCGCTGAACGCAAAGAAGATCGGAGCGAAGATCGCCGCGGTGACGGTTTCGAGTGTCGTCTGGACCTGAGGTAGCTGGTGTCGGAGCCGGGACAGGAGGATGCCCATGACGAACGCCCCCAAGATCGCCTCGAGCTTGAGGGCCTGGGTCACCACTCCGCCTGCGAGCGCAGCGACGAACGCGACGGTGAGGGCGGCGGCCCGGCTCGAGCCTCGCTCCATGACGAGTTTCATCAGCCGATCGAGCACCGGCCGACCCACCAGGATCATTGCCAGCAGGAAGGCGACGAGGCCTCCGAACGACGTACCGAGCGCCGCCGGGTCGAAGCCGTCCTGGGCAATCCCCGACAATGCCGCCAGGAGAAGCCAGCCGATCGTGTCCATGGTCATGCCGGCCGCCAGCGTGATCTGACCGAAGTTGCGGCGGAGGAAACCGAGGTCCTGCAGGATCTTCGCCACAACGGGGAGTGCCGACACAGAAAGTGCCAGCGCTACGAACCCGCCGAAGACCCACGGATCGACCGAGTCGCCGATGAACGAGGCCGGGAGCTGTCTGCTCACCAACAGAGTCACAGCAGCAGGAACCGCCAACGCCCCGGCCGCAACCGACAGTGCGGCAGTCCGGAATCGGCCGATGATCGCCAGGTCGGTCTCGAACCCGATGACAACCAGCAGCATGATCACTCCCAGCCATGCAAGGCCGAACATGAGCGACTGCACGGTGGGCTCACCGAAGAGCCATTCGTACGACTCCGGAGCCCACCGCCCGAAGACGCTCGGACCCAGAAGGATGCCAGCCACCAGCTCGCCGACGACCGCCGGCTGGCCGATCAACTTCATGAATCCGCCGAGCAACCGAGCCGCACCTATGAGCAGCGCCAGCTGCGCGAGGAAGACGAGCACTTCGTGCTCGGTCAGGAGCGCGTTGGGTGCCTCCGCGGCGAGGACTACGTGCACCGGCGGCAGCGTAGTGGCTCACCGGCGTGAGTCACCGCGAACGCAAGGGCGGTCCGGGCCCTCGACCGGTGGTGCGAAACCGTCAGACGTTGAAGCGGAAGTGCATGACGTCGCCGTCGGCCACGACGTAATCCTTGCCCTCGACCCGGATCTTGCCGGCTGTCCGCAGCGCCGCCTCCGATCCGTGGTGTGTGAGGTCGGGAATCGAATACACCTCCGCTCGGATGAACCCCTTTTCGAAGTCGGTGTGAATCGTGCCTGCAGCTTGCGGTGCCCGCGTCCCTCGGCGGATCGTCCACGCCCGGATCTCCTTTGGCCCGGCCGTGAAGAACGTCTCCAGACCCAACAGCCGGTATGCCTCGCGAGCGAGCACTGCAAGGCCTGGCTCTTCGAGCCCCAGGTCGGCCAGGAACCCGGCCCGATCCACTTCCGGGAGTTGGGCGATCTCGGCTTCGATCGCCGCGCAGATGACCACGAAACCGGAACCCTCCTCCTCGGCAATCTCCCTCACGGTGTCCACGAAACGGTTGCCACCGAGACCCTCTTCGTCGACGTTGCAGACGTACAACACGGGCTTCAGCGTGATCAACTGGACCTCGGCCAAGACGGAGCGCTCGTCG